>VBKF01000093.1 GCA_005888095.1 Deltaproteobacteria bacterium
TCCGCTGGCTCATCTCGCTCCAGAAGAGCTTCACGACGCTCGACTCGGGACCGAGCGGCTCGCGGCGCGCCAGGCGCGAGAGCGTGCGCCAGCTGTTCAGCCGCGTGATCTCGACGTCGATGAAGTGCTGCGCGAGCCGCTGGCGGATGACGGGGTCGGCCGCGCGAGGCGCCGCGCCATCGACCCCGTCGCGGGCGAGGTGCAGCAGGTCGTCGAGCAGCATGCGGTGGATGACCAGCTGGCGCGGGGAGGTCCCGCGCTCGTGGGCGAGCGTCGTGCCGGCGATCGCCCAGCCCTGCTGCTCGGCACCGACGAGCTGCGCGCGCGGCACGAAGACCCCGTCCAGGAAGACCTCGTTGAACTCCTCGCTGCCGGTCATCTGCCGGAGGGGCCGGACGCTCACCCCCGGAGCCTGCATGTCGCAGACGAAGAAGCCGAGGCCCTTGGCCCCCGGAGCGGCGGCGTCGGTCCGCGCCAGCAGGATGCCCCAGCGCGCGAACTGCGCGTAGCTCGTCCATACCTTCTGGCCGCTCACCAGCCACCCGCCGGTGGCGGGCTCGGCGCGCGTGCGAAGCGCGGTCAGGTCCGACCCCGCGCCCGGCTCCGAGAAGAGCTGGCACCAGAGCTCGTCGGCGGGCAGGATCGGCGGCAGGAAGCGCCGCTTCTGCTCCTCCGTGCCGTGCGCGATGAGCGTCGGCCCGACCAGGTTGACGCCGATACGGTTGATGACCTCCGGCGCCCGCGCCGCGGCCAGCTCCTCTTGCAAAATGTAGTGCTCGACCGCCGATGCCCCACGCCCCCCGTACGCGCGCGGCCAGTGGATGCCGACCCACCCACCGCCGTGCAGCGTCCGCTGCCAGCCGCGCAGCGCAGCGACCTCCTCCTCGAGCGACTGTGCCACGCCGGTAGACCGCGGCACGTGCTCCCGCAGCCACGCGCGGAGCTGGCTCCGGAACGCCTCCTCGGCAGGCGTGAACGAGAGATCCACCGCCCGTACTTGCCCGCCGAGCGCAGCGCCGGTCAACTCGCGATGCGGACAGGCGGCCTCAGCCCTCCCGCTCGCGGAGCCCGTACTTCCCGATCTTCTTCTGCAGCGCCCGCACCGATATCCCGAGCCGCCGCGCGGTCTGGGTGCGGTTCTCCCCGTGGCGGCGCAGCTCCTGGATGATCAGCAGCTGCTCGATCCGGCCCATGCGGTCGCGCAGCCTGCTGTCGTCGCCGTTGGTCGCGGCCAGCGCCTCGTCGCCCGCCACCTCGCCCGAGAGGTGCAGCAGGTCGATCGATTCGCCCGGCTCGGCGAGCGCGACGGCACGCTCGAGCTCGTTCTTCAGCTCGCGTACGTTGCCGGGCCACGGGTACCGTTCGAGGCAGCGGAGCGCCGCCGCCGTGATGCCCTTCAGCTGCTTTCCGGCGTGGGCGTTGTAACGGTGGAAGAAATGCTGCGCGAGCAGCGCGACGTCGCCGGCGCGCGCCCGCAGCGGCGGCAGCGGGATCGGGAAGACGGCCAGGCGGTAGAAGAGATCACGCCGGAAGCGACCCGTCTCGACGTCGGCCTTGAGGTCGCGGTTGGTGGCGGTGACGAGCCGCACGTCGACGCGGACCGACTCCGACGCGCCGACCGGCCGGACGAGACCGTCCTCCACCACGCGCAGCACCTTCACCTGCATCGTCGGCGACATCTCGCCGATCTCGTCGAGGAAGATCGTGCCGCCGTTCGCCTCCTCGAACAGGCCCCGCCGGTCGCGGAGCGCCCCGGTGAAGGCGCCCTTCACGTGGCCGAAGAGCTCGCTCTCGAGCAGGGGCTCGGGCATCGAGCCGCAGTTCAGCGCGACGAACTTCCGTCCCTTGCGGGCGCTGTTGTAGTGGATGGAGCCGGCCGCCAGCTCCTTGCCGGTCCCGGTCTCGCCGGTCAGGAGCACCGTCACCGAGGACTGGCTCGCCTTCTCGAGGAGCCGGAAGACGTCGCGCATCGCCTGGCTCGAGCCGATGAGGTTGCCGAGACGGTAGCGGTCGCTCACCTCGCGGCGGAGGGCCCGGTTCTCGACCTCGAGCTTCTCGTTCGCCGCCTGAAGCTCGGCGACGAGCCGCGTGTTCTCGGCGAGCAGCCTGGCGTTGCGCCGGCGGAGCCCGTAGGTCTCCATGGCGCCGCGCACGATCTGCACGAGCTCCGCGTTCTCCCAGGGCTTGGTGATGAACTGGTAGACGCGGCCGGCGTTGATCGCCTCGAGGAGGCTGCCGGCGTCGGCGTACGCGGTCAGCACGATGCGCACGACGTCGGGCCTCTCCTCGGCCACGCGCGCGAGCAGCTCCGTGCCCGCCATGCCCGGCATGCGCTGGTCGGCGATGACGACGCCCACCTCGGCCTCGGCCAGCCGGGCGAGCGCCTCCTCGCCGCTGCGTGCCGTGAGGACCGGAAACTCGCCCTGGAAGAGCTGCGGGATAAGCGCGAGGACGGGGGTTTCGTCGTCGACCACCAGCACGGCGGCCGCAGGCTCGGAAACGCTCATGCACTCTCCGCGACCACCGGGGGGGGATCGACGGGCAGCCGGACGACGAAGGTGGCACCTTTCCCCGGCGCGCTCTGCAGCTGGATATCGCCGCCGTGGCGGGCCACCAGCGAGTGGGCGATGGCGAGCCCGAGCCCGGTTCCTTGGCCGACGGCCTTCGTCGTGAAGAAGGGCTCGAAAACGCGCTCGCACAGCTCCGGCGCGATGCCCGGGCCGCTGTCGCTCACCTCGACGAACACGCTGCCATTGTCCGCATACGTCCTCAGGCGGATTTCCCCCTGTCCTTCGACCGCCTGCACGGCGTTCGTCAAGAGGTTCATGAAGACCTGGTCGATCTGCCCGGGGTTGCAGCGCGGGCGCGGGATGTCGCCGTAGGCGCGGCGGATCTCGATCCGGTCGCGGTACTCGCCGCGCAGGAGCTGGAGCGCCCGGTCGAGGCCCGCGTGCAGGTCGGTCGGCTCTCGCCCGTCCTGCGGCGCGCGGGCGAAGGCGGTGAGCTCGCGGACGATGCGCGCGGCCCGCGCCGCTCCCTCGCGGCAGATGTTGGCGTTCTGCGCGAGCGCGTCCAGGCGCTCCGCGCAGGCGGGGTCGGCGGTCCCGTCGAGTCGCTCCCGCAGGTCGAGGGCCGCGATGTGGATGAGGTCGACGCTCGCATTGATGAACGCCACCGGGTTGTTGATCTCGTGCGCGATGCCCGCCACCAGGCGACCGAGGGACGCGAGCTTGTCGGCGCGCGCGAGGTGGGTCCGGGCGGCGAGCAGCGCCTCGTGGGTGCGGGCCAGGTCCTGCGTCCGCTCCTCCACCCGCTGCTCCAACGTTGCGGTGAGCTCGCGTACGGCGGTGTAGGAGGCGGCGTTGCGGAGCGCGATGGCGGACTGGTTGCCGAGCGTGCGCAGGAGCCTCAGGTCGTGCGAGCCGTAGGCGGCGCCCGAGCGCTTCGGCCCGAGCGCGAGGAGCCCCTCGAGGCTCTCCTCCACACGCAGGGCGACGATCAGCTTGGCGCCCGCCGCGGCGAGGGCGCGGGCGCCCGGGCTCGAAGCCGCAACGAGCGACATCACGGAGGCCCCCGGCCCGGGCACGGCGCGCACCACCGGATCGGCGGCCGCGACGGCCATGCCGCTCCGGTCCCGCAGCGTCCCGGCGCCGTCCGGGAGGAGGAGCAGGCACGGTGCGGGCGCCATGGTCTGCGTGAGCGTGCGGGCGATGGCCGCGACGATCTCGCTCCGGTCGAGCGACGCCGCGAGCGTCCGGCTGACCGCTTCCACGGTGGCCTCGGGGTCGTAGTGGGTGCGGAAGAAGAGCCGGTCGACGAGACGCTGCACCGCCCGCCGGACGGGCGCGAAGATCACCACCACGGCCAGGGTGAAGAGGAAGGGTGTCCAGGCCGAAAACCCGGGCGGCTCACCCGGCCCGAGGGCATGGGCGGCGCCGAGCAGGACCACGTAGCCGATGGTCACCGCCGCGCTGAAGACGACGTAGAAGACGCTGCGCGTGAGCAGCGGGTCGAGGTCGAGGAGGTCGTGCTTCAGGATGGCGTAGGTGACCGCCAGCGGCAGCAGGGCGGAAGTCACCGGCAGCAGGTTCACCGGCAGCGGCACGCGCGCCGCCACCGCCGCGAGCTCGACCGCCGCGGGCGCCCCGATGGCGACGAGACTGGCGAGCGCCACCACCTGGACCCGCACCCGTCCCTCGGGCGCGGCGCGGCGGTACCAGGACACGATGAGACCGCAGGCGGCGAGCGCCATCGCCGCGAAGTACACGAGGCTCCAGTCGAAGAAGCGCATCCACAGCTCGGGGGCCCGGTCGTAGAGCCCAATGTCGAGACCGGCCTGGACGAGCGTGACGACGGCGAGACCGCCGAGCAGCAGGGGACCATGGCGGGGCAGCGGGCGGTCGGGGAAGGTGAGGGCGAGCGCCAGGAGCGCCGCCGGCGCCACGGCTTGGGCGACGGCGTAGAGCGAGCGGAAGTGGAAGCGGTAGAAGTCGCCGAGCGTGACCACCATCATGAGGCCCCAGGCCGTACAGAAGACCAGCATCGCTGCGCTCGCGGGCCGGCCGGGCTTGAGGTAGGCGACGACGAAGCCGAGCACCAGGAACACGGCGCCGTTGACAAGCAGGACGCCGAACAGCGAGACGTAGTCGGCGAGCCCGAAGCGCATGATCGGGACCGTCCGTTCGACGCGCCCCGCGGGCGTGAGGAAGGTGTAGCGCACCGGCGTGCCCGGATGACCCGCCCACGTCTCCTCGACCAGGTCGGGCACCCGCTCGACCGGCCGGCCGTCGACGGCGATCAGCTTCCCGCCGAACGGCACGCCCGCGTGGAACCCGCTCCAGTGGCCCAGGGCATTCGGCGCGACGAT
The DNA here is from genome assembly GCA_005888095.1 of Deltaproteobacteria bacterium. Lineage (GTDB taxonomy): Bacteria > Desulfobacterota > Binatia > DP-6 > DP-6 > DP-3. Next base: position 4,868 of record VBKF01000093.1, read on the forward strand.
CAGGTTGCGCCCGAGCAGGAACCCCATGAACGGGCGGTGCACCCACGCCGTCGAGTCGACCACGCAGACGAGGGTGACGCCCGCAATCGCGGCCACGAGCGGGTGAAGAACCCGGCGGTCGGTCAGCAGCATGGTCGGCGCGCTCGCGGCATGATTCGAGCAATATCCGCGCCATGGACGGCGGCGGCGGTCTCGGGGCTCGCGCTTGCCGCGAGCTTCCCCCCCATGGGCCTCTCCCTGCTCGCCTGGTTCGCTCCCTGGCCCCTTCTGCGAGCGCTCGGCGGCCGCCCCTGGCGCGCCCGGCTCGCGCTCGCGTCGCTCGCGGGGCTCCTCTGGTCGCTCGGCACCGTCGGCTCCTGGCTCTACCCGGCGGCCCGCGAACATCTCGCCGCGGGGCCGCTCGCCGCCGCGGCGCTCACCGTCGCGGCGGCCTGGACGTATGGCGGAGCCTACCTCGCAGGGCTCGGGCTGGTCTATGGGTGGTTGCCACGCCCGCGCTGGCTCGCGACACCGGCGGCCTGGGTGCTCCTCGAGCAGCTCCGCACCCGGGTGCTCGGCGGCGCCCCGTGGGCACTCCTGGGCCACACGCAGCACGATGCCCTGCCCTTCGCCCAGCTGGCCGAGCTGACCGGCGTGGCCGGGCTCTCCTTCCTCGTGCTGCTGCCGGCGGCGGCGCTCGCCGAGCGCGGACGCGGGCGGACGGCAGGGCTCGCGGTCTCCGCCGCGGCCCTGGCAGCCGCGTTCGTCTTCGGCGAGTACCGGCTGCGCGCGTTTGTAGCGCTGCCGGCCGCCGATGCGCCGCCGGTCCTCACCGTGGTGAGCGGACACAACCTCGCGCGCGACCCGCTCGGCGAGTACCTGGCCGCAAGCGCCGTCGCCGAGCCCGCGCCGCTCACCATCTGGCCGGAAACCGCCGCGCCCGGCTATCTCGCCGACGACCCCCTCGCCGCCCAAACGGTGGCGCGCGCCGCGCGGGCACGCGGCTGGCTCCTGCTCGGAGCGTCGCGCTACGACGGCAGCGGACCGAGCCGTCGGTATTTCAACTCCGCCCTGCTGTTCGACGGCGACGGACGGCTCCGCCAGACGTACGACAAGCGGCGGCTGGTCCCGTTCGCGGAGCGGTCGCCGTTCCCGTCGCTCGCCACGCTGGTGCGCCCGTTCAGCCCGGGCACGGCCGACGCGCCGCTCGTGGCCGAGGGGCTCCGCATCGGGCCGCTGGTGTGCTGGGAAGCCATCTTCCCGGAGCTCGCGCGCAGCTACGCCCGCCAGGGGGTCGACGTCCTCGTGAACCTCACCAGCGACCGTGACCTCGGTGCCGGTGCGTCGCAGCAGCTCGCGTTCTCGCGCTTTCGCGCCATCGAGACCCGCCGCTGGCTGGTGCGCGCCTCGGGCACCGGGCCGACGCTGCTCGTCGATCCGGCGGGGCGTGTCCACCGCGCTGACACGCTGCGCGTCGGCGGCGCCGCGAGCGCGGCGCCCACCGTCTATGTCCGGTACGGCGAGACGATGAGCTGGCTCTCGGCCGCGCTGCTGGGTGTCCTCTTTTTCCGGCGAACCGCGAACGGTTCGCCGCGGTCGGGGGCGAACGCGGCGTCGCACGCAGGCGGTCGAGCCTGCTGACCGCGCGCCGCGCGGGCTTCGAGGCCCTGGAACGCCGGTTCGCATCAGGCCGCTGGCGGCCGAGTTCGCGTCCCGCCTCGGGCCCGCCGCTCGCATTGCGTTCGCGTCGATACCTGAGTTAAGAGCAGGCGACGCCTCCATGCGTCCCTCAAGCCGCGTCCTCCTCGCAGGACTACTCGCGGTCGTGTCGCTGGTGGCCTTCCGCGTCCCGGCCCACGCCTGGTGCGTGGGTGGGGCCCCGCCCGCGCTCGACGAGGACAACGACGGCCTCAACGACATCCAGGAGCGCTTCTTCGGGACCGACCCGAACAACCCGGACACGAACGGGAACGGCATCCTCGACGGCGACGAGGACGCCGATGGCGACGGCATCCCGAACAAGGACGAGCCGACGATCTTCTCGCTCGAGGGGTTCGTCGACCCGTTCGCCGCACGAACGCATAACATCGCGCTGGTGATCGAGGGGACGAACCTCTTCCCCCACTTCGTGGGGAGCATCAATCGCATCAACTTCGTCCAGACGCGGCAGCTGGTCTCTTCCCCCACTTCGTGGGGAGCATCAATCGCATCAACTTCGTCCAGACGCGGCAGCTGGTCTGGAACTCGCAACGCCGGAAGCTCAACAAGCGCGTCCGCATCTACCTGCGCATGTCGTGGAGCCGCGCCCAGAAGCTCGCGGGCAAGCTCGAGGTGGAGACGGCGCTAGGCGACACCAATTTCCTCTCGTTCCAGCGCATGAACTGTCCCGGCGGCCCGCCGCAGGTCATGGCCGCCGCCCTCGTGAACCTGAACACGCGCCTCAAGGGAACCACCTACCACCTGAGCTACGTCGCCATCGGCGGGTGCAACCTGATCGACCGCGAGGGGAAGCGGGCGCGGACCCGGGTGCGGCTCGCGGACCACGACATCCTGCTCCGCGTGCCCTACGGCGGCATCCAGATGCTGCCCACCCGAGTCATGATCCCGGCGCACGGCGCGGCGAAGCCCGACCCGATCTACCCGTACTCCGACAACATCAACGTGGGGGACACGCTCTCGATCGTCACCGACGACGGCGAGAGCAACGCGGTCACCGTCGATCCCCCGATCGCCGACCTGCGCATTCCGACCGAGGACCTCGGCGAGGACCACGATCAGGATGGGCTCACGAGCGACGTCGAGCTGCAGCTCGGCACGGACCCGCTCGCCTACGACACCGACCACGACAAGCTCTCCGACGGCCAGGAGCTCGAGCGCGGCACCGATCCGCTCGACCCCGACACCAACGGCGACGGGCTGTTCGACGGCGACGAGTAGTTCCGGCGCCGCCCCGAACGACCGGTCGCGTTTCGAGGCCGCGGCCCTGGTTATCACTCGCTCGCCGCGCGGCACGATTCTTTCAAGGGCATCGAGCGAGCGGCCCGGTCCAGTCCGCCAGATCAGACCGCGGCCCTGGCCGGTGACAGAGGGGTCGATGCAGCGCATCGGCCCCTCGCCGGCCGATGATGAGCGCGACCCAAGACATCTTGGGTCGCGGGCCTACACGACGCCGCGGGCGCGCAAGCGCTCGACCTCGGCGGGCGCGACGCCGATCTCGCCGAGGAGCGTCGGCGTGTCGGACCCGAGCGGCGCCGCCGGACGATAGCGGGGTGCGACGCCGCTCATCTTGATCGGGCACCCCACTTCCCGGAGCGTGCCGAACAGCGGGTGGGGGACGTCGACCACCATCTGCCGGGCCGCGGTCTGCTCGTCGGCGAGCGCCTCCTCGACCGCGTGGACGGGCGCCGCCGGCACCCGACCGCGCAGGCGCGCGAGCCACTCCGCGGTGGTGCGCGTGCCGAACGTGCGGGCGAGCAGCGGCACGAGCGCGTCACGATGCTCGAGCCGATCGGCGAAGCTCCGAAAGCGCGGGTCGTCGCGGAGCGCGCCGAGCTCGAGGCAGTCCACCAGCCGCTCCCAGAACTTCTCCTTCATGCACATGACGACGATCCAGCCGTCACGGGTGGGGAAGCGCTGGCTCGGGACGAGGCTCTGGTGGGCGCCATCCGGAAGGCGGGCGGCCCTCCAGTCTCGATTGAGCGTCCACACCGCGAGGTAGTTGAGCATCGAGAGCGCGGCGTCGAAGAGCGAGACGTCGAGATCGCACCCCGCGCCCGTCTCGCGCGCGCGATGGAGCCCGATCATCAGCGCGAGCGCCGACAGCATGCCACCCGCGAAGTCCACCACCGACACCCCCGAGCGCGTGGGCGGGCCGTCGGGCTCGCCGGTGACGCTCATGAAGCCGGCGTAGGCCTGGAGGATGAAATCGTAGCCCGGCTCGCCCGCCCGCGGGCCGGTCCGGCCGAACCCGGAGAGCGTGCAGCACACGACGCGCGGGTTGGCCGTGCGCAGCGCGGCGTAGTCGAGGCCGAGCTTCGCGGGCAGGTCGCCGCGCAGGTTCGTGTAGACGGCGTCGGCCCGCGCGACCAGCCGGTGGAGGAGCTCGCGGCCCTCGGGCGCGCGCAGGTTGAGCGTCAGGCTGCGGGCGCCGCGGTTGAGCGCCTGGTAGTAGAGGCCGTCGGCGGCGGCGGGCTCGTTGAATGGCGGCACCCGGCGCGCCTCGTCGCCGCCGGTGGTCGGGTCCTCCACCTTGACGACGTCCGCGCCGAGGTCGGCGAGGAGCGTCATGGCATAGGGGCCGGCGCCGAGCTGCGTGAAGGCCAGCACGCGCACGCCGGCGAGCGGCGGCGCGGCGCCGTTCGGGTTGACACTCATCGCGCGATGCTCCTACATTGCCCGCGCCCGTTCAACCGAGGCTCGCATGCGCGCGCCGTTCAAGGACGTCATCAAGCGCGACCGGCTGGGCGACCAGCCGCTGCCGGTGGACGAGTTCCTCGCCGGCCTCGACCGCTTCATCGACGCGCACAACCCCTACCGCCAGAACAAGGTCATCCCCGCGATCGGCAACGGCACCGCGAGCCTCGAGGTCGTCAAGCGCTACGCCAAGGAGCTCTACTACCTCGGGCTCTGGATGACGCCCGAGTTCCCGATCCTCATCGCCAACGCGCCCGATACCGACGCCTTCACGCTCGACGACTCCGAGCACTACGCGCACTGGGCGCAGAACTTCGCCGACGAGGCGGGCTACCTGCGCGACCCGAACCACGTGGTCCTGAAGGTCGAGTACACGCGCGCCCTCGGCATTCCCGACGAGGAGCTGCGCGCCTACGTGCCCATGCCGGAGACGATCGGCTCCGTCTACACGCTCCTCTACTATGCCCGCCGGTCCTACGAGGAAGCGCTCGGCGCGCTCGGCTACGCCCGCGAGCGCGTCGCGGGGATGAGCGGCTACGCGAAGACACTCTACGAGGGTCTGGCGACGCACTACGGCGTGCGCGTCCGGGACCTCGAGGTGCACGCGTACGCCGAGCAGGAGCACGGCGACAAGGCCCTGGAGCTGATGCAGCGGGTGTGCCTCAGCGGCTACGTCCAGCGTCGCGTGCGCCAGGCGGTCGAGCACACCATCCTCACCAACGAGTGGCGGGCCTGGGCGCTCAACCGCTGGCTCGAGTGACGGGGCGGCTCGCGGGCCGGGCGGCGATCGTCACCGGCGCCGGTCAGGGCATCGGACGCGCGGTCGCGCTCGCCTTCGCGCGCGACGGCGCGCGGGTCTGCATCGCCGAGCTCAAACCGCACCGTGGAGCGCGCACGGCGGAGGAGATCGGCGCCGCGGGCGGCGAGGCGTTCGCCTTCCCGACCGACGTCGGACGGCAAGCCGACGTCGAGGCGATGGTGGCCGAGACCGTCCGCCGCTTCGGGCGCGTCGACGTGCTGGTCAACAACGCCCACAGCTTCGGGCCGCGGGCGCCGCTCGCGGACATCCCCGAAGCACAGTTCGACCGCACCTGGGTCTCCGGCGTCAAGGGCGCGTGGTGGACGATGTGCACGGTCCGGCCGCACATGGCGGCGCGCGGCGCGGGCCGCATCATCAACGTCGTCTCGCTCGCCGCCGAGCGCGGCGACGCGGGGCTCGGCGACTACGGCGCGGCCAAGGCCGGCATCGTCGCGCTGTCGCGCACCGCCGCCCGCGAATGGGGGCCGGAGGGCATCACGGTCAACTGCATCGCGCCGGCGGCGGCGACCAAGCGCGGCCAGGACTGGGCGGCGCGGGATCCCGGAGCCTTCCGGCGCGCCATGGAGGGGCGGCCGATCGGGCGGCTCGGGGATCCCGAGTCGGACATCGCCCCCGTCTTCGTCTTCCTCGCCAGCGACGACTCGCGCTTCGTCACCGGCCACGTGATCCACGTGGACGGCGGCGCGTTCCTCGGCTGAGCCGGCCGGCGCGGAGGCGAGAGGAACCAGGCCCGCATGGCGGCGCTCTCAGCGCGTGCGCCGCGCGCGCGACAACCATATAAGTGGACGCGTGCAGCCTCCGGGACACGACTGGGCCTGGTGCCCGAGGTGTCGCGGCCGGGTCGTCCCCGTCGCACGTGGCGGGCGGCCGCGACCGACCTGCGCCGCCTGCGGCTTCGTCTTCTTCGCCAACCCGGGCGTCGGCGCGGCGGCGGTCGTCCGCGACGCCGCCGGGCGCGTGCTCCTCGCCCAGCGGGAGCCGGGTCAGCACGGCGCCGGCGCGTGGTGCTTCCCGTGCGGCTTCGTCGAGTGGGGCGAGGACGTTCGCGCAGCGGCGACGCGGGAGGCGCGCGAGGAGGCTGGCATCGAGGTGACGGTCGGCGAGGTCCTGCAGGTCGCATCGAACTTCCACGACCCCGAGAAGCCGACCATCGGCATCTGGTTCGCCGCCCGGCTGGTCGACCCACACGCGACGCCCGTCGCCGGCGACGATGCCGTGGCCGTCGCGTGGTTCGACCCCGCGTCCCCGCCGCGGCTCGCCTTCCCGACCGACGCGACGCTCCTGGCTCAGCTGGCGGGCGGGAGCTGAGCAGCGTTGCCGCAGGCTCGCGGCGCGAGGCGAGGTGCCCTCGCGGGTCCCCGCCTCGCGCCTGCCTTGCGCGTCTGGGTCGCGCTACGGCTGGAACGGGCTCAGGCCGAGGAAGGTCCCGAGCGGCGTCGCCGCACCGCCGGCGCCCATGGCCGGAATGTTCGGGCCGTTCGGGACGTTGCAGGACGGATGGTCGAACGGCGCTCTCTGGAAGCGGACACGGTCATCGGTGAGCGAGAGCAGGAAGGCCACGAGCGCGTCCTTCTCCGCCGCCGTCAGGCCGAGGGGCCGGATCTGCGAGTCCGTGAACTGATTCGGGAAGTCGCCGCCCCGGTCATAGAAGTCGACCACCTGGCGCAGGGTCGCCTTGTCGCCATTGTGGAAGTACGGGCCGGTCAGCTCGACGTTGCGGAGCCCGGGCGTCTTGAACTTGGCTTGCCCCGGCTGGAGGATGTCGCCGCCGTCGTCGGCGACCGGTCGGACTCCCGTGTTGATGAAGCCCCTCTTCGAATCGGAGGGGATGGTCGAGTCGGAGGACTCGACCGTGGCGCGCGTGAGTGGGCCGCCGTCATGGCACGCGGTACACCGGCCCTTGCCCCGGAAGACGTCCAGCCCCTGCTGCTCCTGCGAGTTGAGCGCGAGGAGGTTCCCGTCCATGAACCGGTCGAAGCGCGTGTCGTCGGAGACCTGCGTGGAATTGTAGAGCATGACCGAGAGGCCCCAGTAGAGGGAGAAGTTGTTCTCCATCACGCTGAAGCCGTTGACGATCGCGCTCGAGTTCCACCACTCCGGCCTGAACGCCGCCTGGATCAGGGCCGCGTAGCTCGTGTTGAGCCCTGGGCCGGGGAAGTTGGAGAGGCCGCCGAGGGCGCTGTCCGCCGGGTCCACCATCTGCTGCCCGAGCGGGGGGAGGCCGAGGAGCTTCCGGCCGAGCTGCGGGAAGTTGCGACCGTCGCAGGACATCTCGACGCGGTTGTTGGGTGGTCCGACGGCCTGCGAGGCGAGGCTCGCGTTCTTCAGGCTGATGGCGACCGGCGTCGGCACGCCGTTGATCACCTTCAGGACGCGGGCGTTGGGGTCGGTCGGCCCCGCCGGGTTCACGCCGTTGAAGACGTTGTTCGCGCGGCCGTCCCAGAAGCTCCGGAAGTTGAAGATCGCGTTGAGGTTGAGCGGCGTGTTCCGGCCCGTCACCTGCCGCAGGCCCGGGAACACCGCGTCCGCCAGCGGCGTGCAGCTGTCCACCGGGCCACCGCTGAGGCCGACGAACAGGCTCTTCATGATGCCCTGGGAGCCGACGACGTCCCCGTTGTTGATCGGGAAGTTCCCGGCGTTCAGGGTGGCGCCCGCGGGGGCGGTGTCGAAGACGCCGTTCGCACCCGGGTTGAGCGTGTTCGTCACCCGGACGTCGGCGCCGGCCTGGAAGTGGCACTGGGCGCAGGCCTGCACGCCGTCGCCGCCGGCCTGCGTATCCCAGAAGAGCGCCTTGCCGAGCTTGATGGCCGCGCTCCGGTCCGCGACGAAGTCACCCAGGTTGGGCGGCAAGGGGATCGGCACCCTCTTCAGCGACTTCAGGCCTGCCCATGCGGGAGGGCTGCCCGTCGCGATCATCAGGCACGCCAGCATCATGGCGGTGCGTGACGCTGTGCTGTTCATTCGCTGCCCGACGGCCACGAGGGGTCTGGCCGTCCGCGGCAGCCTGGCGGGGCGGAAACGGACTACGGTGTGCATGTCGAATCCTCCACTGGCTGGGGTTAGTGGACGGCTCGTCATGCCACCGCATGTCAGCTTGCCAGCTTGCAAGCTAATGACGCGAGGTCGAACGTTCCGCATGGCGAGCGCTTGGTATCCCTGCAAGGAGGACGCTACGGCGCGTGCAGCAGCAGCGTAATTGGGAGTTTCCCGCATGCGGAACGGGGTTCCCCGCGGGGCCCGAGGACCCCGCGGGGTGGATGGGTGATCCGGCCTACGCGGGCGGCCTGGCTACGGCGCCACCTGGAGGAGCACGGCGGGCCGCTGCCCGCTGCTCTCGCGGGAGTTGTACTTCACCCCGTTGATCGACGTGCTGTCCAGGGCGAAGCAGTAGACCCCGTCCCCGGTGATCGCCGAGGTCACGTCGAAGGTCACGACCTGGCCCGGCTGCACCGGCCCCACCGTGGAGAGGACGGCGCCGTCGATCACGGGGCGGTTCCGCCAGGTCGTCGTGAGCTCGCTCCAGCCGCAGGCGCTGATCCGATGGATGCGGCCGCCCGAATCGCCCCCGGCGTTGAAAGCGCTCGCCACCTGCAGCTGCAGGCGGGCGGACACCACGGGGCGCGTTCCGACGCCGCTGACCCTCACCCGGAAGTACGTCTGCTCCCGCTTCGTCGCCTGACCGCTCGCGTCGAGCACCGCGTTGCTGCCGAAGCTGACGTCCGGATTCTGCTCGTGCACCTTCACGTCGGCCTCGACCGTCCCCACCGCCCCGGCCTGCGCCACGGTGCTCGTGGTGGTCGAGGTCGTCGTGGTGGTGCTGGTCGTCGACGAGCTCGTCGTCGGCACGGTGCTGGTCGAGGACGAGGTGCTGCTCGTCGGGGTCGTGGGCGCCGTGCTGCTGGTCGACGTCGACGTCGTCGGCACCGTGCTGGTCGAGGAGGTGGTGCTGCTCGTCGAGGTCGTGGGCGCCGTGCTGCTGGTGGACGTCGTCGTCGTGGACGTGGTGCTCGTCGTGGTCGTCGGAGCCTGCAGCTCGATCTCCAGCTCGGGCCGTTCCACCTGGTTCAGATCCTCGCGTGAGGCGTACGTCGCCCCTGCGGTCGTGTCGTTCCTGATCGCCAAGGTGTAGACGCCGGGGCCAGCCTGCAGCGCGGCCGTCACGTCCACGCTCACGTCCTGCCCGACGAGCACGCCGCCGAGCCACGCGATCGGCCGCGTGTAGTCCGGGACGAACGGGGAGGCATCGTGCGCGTCGACCTTCCCGTCGAGGTTGGTATCGACGTCCGACCATTTGAGACCGGGGCCGCTCGCGCTGCCGACGCCGCTCCCCTCCGCCCAGCTCGAATTCGGCACCGGGTAGATCGTCCCGCCGTCGCTCGAGGCGTTGGTGCAGTGAAGCTTGAGCTTCGCCGCGACGACGGGTCGGGTCACGGCGGAGAGGTCGAACTTGAGGTAGGCGATATCGGCCGGCGCCAGGTCCACGTCGACGTGGTCGGACGCGCCGTGATCCGCCGTCGCCTGGGCGCCCGCCTGGATGTAGGTGTCCGCGACGGGAGCGAGGCGCAGGACCTGCGACGAATCGCCGCAGCGGCAGTCCGTAAGGCAGAGGCCGGGGCAGCCGGCGTCGTCGTGGCCGTCGCACGCCTCGGTGGTCTGGTCGAGGCGGTCGTCGCCGCAGACCGGCGCGCAGGTGCAGTCCGCGGCGCACGGCCCCGGACACGCCACGTGGTCGAGGCCGTCGCACTGCTCGCCGGGCTGGTCGACCAGGTCGTCGCCGCAGCGGGGCGGCGGCGCGGTGCCCTTGACGAGCGTGATGGCGTCACGGATGGCGCCGTCCTCGCGCACCATCTGCTCGATCAGCCGGCCGCCGTCGACCGTCACCCGGGTGAAGTGGAAGGCCGACTCGGCGTAGGCGGTGAAGCTGCTCGCGCCGACGGGGCGGAGCTGGTCGCCGCCGCCGCCCGTGGTGACGTACACCGTGCCGGCGCCCGGCTGGACCGCGACGTTGTTCCGCAGCGGCTTGGTGCGCTCGTAGTCGTGATCGTCGCCCATGAACACCATGTCGACGCCGTACTTGTCGAAGAGCGGGACGAGGTTCGCCCGCACGGTGAGGTCGCTGCCGTGGCTGCCGCTCGAATAGATGGTGTCGTGGAAGGCGACGAACTTCCAGGTGGCCGTGCTGGTGCGCAGGTCGTTGTCGAGGAACGTGTGCTCGGCGCTGCCCGGGCTGGTGCTGGCATTCGTGTCCAGCACCACGACGTGCGCGTTGCCGAAGTCGAAGGAATAGTAGTTCTCGGACCGGGCCGGGTTGTTGGCCGGCGTGTAGAAGGTGCTCCGCCAGGCGGCGCCCCCGTCGGCGCGGACGTCATGGTTGTCGATGGCGGGCCAGATGACGAGCCGGCGGAGCAGCGTGCGGTATGGCGTGAAGAAATCGGGGTCGTAGTTGGCGCCGAGGCCGCCGCCGATCATGCCGCCCGTGTGCAGGACGAAGTCGACGGGCGTCGCATACATGGCGTTACGCAGGGCCAGCCCGGGCAGGCAACCGCCGCAGCCCGACTCTCCCATCACGAGGAAGGTGAAGGGCAGGGTCGGGTGGTCGGTCTCGAAGACCTCCTCGCCCGCGAGCGCCACGCCGTCGGCCTGCGGGGCATAGGCGTATCGCGTGCCCGGCACCAGGCCGTCGGCGCGGATCGCGCAGACGGTCCCCGTGCTTCCCGCGATGACCGTCGGCTGCCCGCCCTCCGGCCGGACGTCGAGGGAGCAGGCCGCGGGCGCGTCCGTGTCCCAGACGACGGTGACGCCGTGCGTGCTCTCGAGCTGCAGATATGGTCCGCGGGTCAACGTCACCGCGCCGGCCGGGGCCGCCATCAGCAGCGCCGCGGCGACGAGGCCGCGGAAGCTTCCGCGGGTGATCCTGCCCTCATGTCGGAACGTCATCTTGCGCATCTCCTTCGGGCGGCGTCGGCCGCTGCGGCTACAGCAACCCCGGTGCCGCCCCCGCACCGCCGTCCGCGCGAGCGTTTCACGCTCGGCCACCGCGCGCGGCTGGGTGATGCGACGCAGCAGGCTGGGTGGTTTCAACCGCGGCGGGGCGGCGTCGGCGACCGGCTGGGGAAACGCCTAGGGGGTTTTCCCAAATTGCGGTGATGGCACCCGGGCGAGTAGAGAACGCCGCAGCGAGTGCTGCAGATGCCTACCATGTTCGTCATCGAGGACGAGCCCGTCCTCGCCCGAAATCTCGTGAGAGCCTTCTCGCGCGACGACTTCCACGTCCTGCATGCGGGCGGCATCGCCGAGGCGCGCGGCATCGCGGCCGACACGCCGCCCGACGTCGCGCTGCTCGACCTGCGGCTCCCCGACGGCAGCGGCCTCGACATGCTAGATTTCCTCCTGACGCAGGACCCGGAGCTCCCGGTGATCATGATGACGGGCTACGGATCCGTCTCCGAGGCCGTGCGGGCGATGCAGCGGGGCGCGCGGGACTACGTGCAGAAGCCGCTCGACCTCGAAGAGCTCCGGCTGCGGGTCGATCGCGCCCTGCGGGGCGCACGGCAGCGCCGCGAGATCTCCTATCACCGGGAGCGGCAGGCCGCCGCGTGCAAGATCCTGGGGCAGTCGGCCGCCATCGAGCGCCTGCGCGGCATGGTCGAGCGGGTCATGCGCATGACGGGCGGGCCCGGCGCGCCGGCCCCCACGGTGCTCCTCCTCGGCGAGACGGGCAGCGGCAAGGGACACGTCGCCCGCGCCCTGCATGCCGGCGGCGGGCGGCGCGAGGGGCCGTTCATCGAGGTGAACTGCACCGCGCTGCCCGAGAACCTGGTGGAGGCGGAGCTCTTCGGCCACGAGAAGGGCGCGTTCACCGACGCGAAGGCGGCGCGCGCCGGCCTGTTCGAGACGGCGCACGGGGGCACCATCCTCCTCGACGAGATCGGCCACATCTCGCCGTCGCTCCAGTCGAAGTTCCTGAAGGTGATCGAGGAGAAGGCCGTCCGCCGGATCGGCGCGACCACGCAACGCCGCGTCGACGTGCAGGTGATCGCGGCGACCAGCCGCGACCTCGAGGCCGCGACGCGGATGGGCGAGTTCCGGGAGGACCTCTACCAGCGGCTCTCCGTGGCCGTGATCCGCATCCCGCCGCTGCGGGAACGGGACCAGGACGCGGTGCTGATCGCCCGTGACCTGCTGGAGGACGCGGCGCGCCGCTACGGGCTGCCGGCGCGCAGGCTCTCGCCGGAAGCGGAGGCCGCGCTCCGCCACTACTCATGGCCGGGCAACGTCCGGGAGCTCGCCAACACGATGGAGCGCGTGGTGCTCTTCTCGGACGCCGAGCTGGTGCCCGCCGAGGACCTCGCGCTGCCCGCCGGCGCCTCCGCCGGCTCGGCGGTGAGCGTCGAGGTCTCGGGTGGCATCCGCATCGAAATCCCCGAAGCCGGACTCTCCCTCGAAGCGGTGGAGCGCGCCGTGCTGGTCGCGGCGCTCGAGAAGGCGGGCGGCAACCAGAGCGAGGCGGCCCGGCTGCTCGGCATCTCGCGCGACACCCTTCGCTACCGGATCGGCAAGTTCGGCCTCGGAGAGTGACGTCGATGCGATCGCAGAGGTGGCGCCGGCGCGGTCTCCTGGTCGCCCTCGCGCTCGTGACGGCGGTGCCCGCCAGGCTGCGGGCCTCGGGTACGAGCCCCGCGCTCGTGCTTTCGGCCGCCGCCGGCGCGGCCGTCGGTGACCAACGCTCCGTTGCGCTCGAGGGGTCGTTCGACTTCGCCAACGCGGTGCAGGTCGCCTACCCGCTCAACCTCGTCGTGTTCCAGGGCTCGCGGTTCGTGCGCTACCGCGTGCCCGGAGCCGCCGTGGCCGGCGACAGTCCGGAGCTGGCCGACGGCCAGCTCACCGCGGACGAGCTCGACGCCTTCGGCCAGGAGGGCTCCGCGGCGGCCGCGGGCGTTCGCATCGTCACGCTGGTCACCGATCGGATCCGCATCGCGCTGCCGGCCGGCTTCGCGGCGGGCCCGACGACCGCGATCCTCTACGCCGTCCTCCCCGACAGCCCCGTGCTGTCCAACCCGATCGACTTCACCCTTCCCTGAGATGCGCGCCCTGCGAGCACGAGCCCGGGTGGCAGCCGCCGTCCTTCTTGCGGGCCTCGCGGCACCAGCCGGGGCGTCGAGCTTCCCGGTCTTCGACAACGACCCGGTGGACTCGTCCAGCGGACGGCCCTACCCGATCCTTCCCGGCACGCCCCTGATCCTTCCCCAGCCGAACGGGAAGTTCAATCCGCCCATCGTCGACTCGTCCACCGTCGGCGACGTCGACCTCGTGGTGCGGGCGGGGACGATCATGGTCGGCCCCTCGATCCCCCCGCCCTCCGCCTCGCCAACCACCGCCGTCGCGGGCGGCGCCGCGATGGCCGGCGGAAGCGGCATCCCGTTCACGGTCGTGGTCTCCGACGGCAACGGCACACCGGCTTCGGGGAACCCGCTGCTCGGCCCCGAGATGGACGGCATCCCGGTCCTCGTCGCGGCCTTCGCCGATCTCGACGGCGACGGCGTCGTCGGCCCGACGAACGCGGATGACGGAGGCGCCGACGACGATGCGCGGGAGCTGCAGGAGTCCGACTACCTCGTCGGCCGGCAGATCGCCATCTTCCACAACGGCGTGGCGCAGGGAACGCTCTTCGTCTGGAAGGGCGCGCCGGCGTCGGCGGGCGGCCTGCACGTCGTGCTGACGGCGCTCGCCTACGTGGGGCCCTTCAGCCCGAGCTTCTTCTTCGGCAGCGTGCCGGACGGGCCGCCCGTCGCGACCCGGCTCCCCTTCTTCCCGCGCTACGACCCGGACCACGTCGTGGAGGCCAACGGCCGCGGCGGGCTCGCCGAGCCCGGGCACCGGCTCGGCATCGAGCTCGAGCCGGCCTTCGAGCCCCCGGTGGACGACCCCGACCTGGGGACGCCCTTCGCGCTCGCCACCGACGGCTCGAGCCCCACCATCGACCGCGTCGCGGTCTACGGCGGGCCGCTCTCGCGCCTGCGCTTCGTCCGTCCGTCCTCGGCGACGGGGTTCCCGGTGGGCGCCGAGGTCCCGCTCCATCGCGGTGCCGGCGGCGCGTTGTACGAGGACCTGTCGTCGGTGGACGTTCCGGACAACGGCCCGGGCTCGGCCGTCCCCGTCCGGCTCGTCCCGGTCGACGCGCTCGACAACGTGACCGACCCGCCCGCCGGCGCGCGGGCGACGCTCATCGCCGGGCCGGGTCTCGTCATCTCCGCCCCGGACACCGACGGGGATCCCACGCGCGAGACGGTCCCCGTGGCCGGTGCCGACGGCGTCGACGTGACGCTCGACGACGCGGGCGGCATGGGCGACTCGGGGACAGGCTCGACCGTCACCGTCGCCCTCGACGGCGTACCCGTCGAGACCCTGGCGGTCCGCTTCGTCCCGGGCGCCGCGGCAGCCGAGCGGCCCACCATCACACACGCCGAGCTCGCCGGCCACCCCGACTCGGCCGTCGCCGGCCATCCGCTGCACGATACCGTGGTCGCCGTGGTCGACGACCCGCAGGCCGATGCGGCGAGCGTCACCGGTGCGATCACCCTGAACGGCAGTCCCCTGGGCACGCTGCTGCTGCAGGAGGGACCGCCGCCGCCGGGGCTCGACCTGCCGCCCGGACAGGTCTTCACGGGCCCGATCGACGTGACGCCCTCGGAGACCGGAGTCCTCGAGATCTCGCTCACCGCGCGCGACGTCGCCGATCACGTCTCCGACCCGCTCCGGCTCTCCTTGCCGGTGTTCGCCGACGGGTCGGCCGCGGTGTCGGACCTGTCCGTCTCGCCCGATACGGCCACGGCCGGCAGCTTGATCCTCACGGTCACGGCACGCATCGCAGCCGGCGAGCCCGTGACGCGGGTCACGGCCCAGATGGACAGAGGGCACGGTTTCCGGCGCATCGCCATGCTGAACGACAAGGGCCTGCTGGGCGACGCGGCCGCAGCCGACGGCGTGTTCTCGAGGCGGCGCACGATCCGGATGCCGGCGCCCGGGTCGTTCCCGGTGCGCGTGGTGGTGACCGACCGCCTGCACGGCGCCGTCGCCAGCGCGCCCGTGGAGCTGCACGTCGTTGCACCGTAGGAGCGCCCGGCGAAGCCTACGCTCGGGGGAGTGGGGGCGCCGGCTCGGCCTCCCCGCCGGGCTCACGCCGCCGGCAGCTCGACGACGAAGCGCGCGCCGCGCCGCTCGGCGGCTTCCACCGTGATGGTTCCGCCGTGGCGCTCGATGATCTTCCGCACGACGGCCAGTCCGACGCCCGTCCCCGTCGACTTGGTGGTCATGAAGAGCTGGAAGATCCGCTGGCGCATCTCGGGCGCCACGCCAGGACCCGTGTCGGTCACGCCGAGGCGTACGCGTCCGAGTCCGTTGCCCGACGCCGCTGCGCTGATCGTGATCCGGCCACCTGCTCCCGTCGCCTCGATCGCATTCACGACCAGCTCCTGGAGCGCCTGGCCGAGGTGCGAGGGATCGGCCCGCACGAGCGGCAGGTCGGCGGGCACGTCGAGCTCGACGGTCACGCCCCCCGCCTCCAGGCGGGGCGCCAGCGTGCGCAGCAGCCCGTCGATCAGCGCCGGCAGGTGGGTCGGCTCCACCCTGGGCTCGAACGGTCGCGTGAAGTCGAGGATGCCCCGCACGTGCGCCTCGAGCTTGTCCACCTCGAGGAGGACGTCCTGCAGGTTCTCGTGCACGGGGCTCTCGGGAGCGGTGTGCTCGAGCGCGAGCTGGGCGGCGAGGCGGATGCCCGCCAGGGGGTTGCGAATGCCGTGCGCCACCGCCGCCGACAGCTCGCCGACGGCGGCCAGACGCTCCGCCCGGGCGAGGCTCTCCTGAGCCTCGCGCAGCTCCTCGAGCGCCGCCGCATTGGCGAGCGCGATCGCCGTCTGGTTGGCGAGCGTGCCGAGCACGTCCATATCGTCGGCGGAGAAGGGCCGGCCGGAGGCCTTGCCGCCGACGGCGAGCAGTCCCGCGGGACGGCCCTGGCGAAGCAGGGGAACGAGGAGTGTGGCGCCGAGCGCATCGAAGAGCGCCCGCAGGGCGTCCCGGTGCCGCCACAGCCGCGCGGACTCCTCCACCTCGTCGCGCGAGAGGACGCCGCCCCTCGCCTCGAAGACCGCGAGCCCCGGCGCCCCGGCCGCAATGCGCCGGACGCCGGCCGACCCACCGCGCCGCACGAGGGCGTCGTCCTCGCGCTCCCAGAGCGTCGCCCCCTCGATGAAGAGGACCTCGCGGAGCGCGGTGAGCAGGTGCTGCACGATCGCGTCGCGGTCGAGGAGCGTCGTCATGCGCTCGCTCGCCCGGGCGACGGTGTCCTTGTAGTCGACGCGGCCACGGTAGAAGAGGCGGTCCACCGCGCGCTGCACACGGTCGCGCAGCGGGACGACCGTCGCCAGCGCGACGAGCACGAACGCGATCGGAAAGACCGCGCTGCGCGACGACACGAACCCTGCGGCCAGGCCGTCGGCGACCAGCAGCGCCCCCGCGTATGCCAGCGAGACGAGCGCCGTGATCACCGCATAGACGAGCGCCTGCTTCACGAACCGGTCGGCCTCGAACAGGTCGTGGCGCGCGATGGCGTAGCCGATGGAGAGCGGGAAGAGGAAGCCGCTCAGCGTGAGGAGGTTGAAGGAGACCGACCGCCCGAACAGGAAGAAGGCGAGGAGGCCCAGCACCGGGGCCAGGAACGCGACGATCGCGCCGGTCAGGACGACCCGGGCGCGGCGGCGGGCGAGCGGCGTTCCGCCGCGCACGGCCGCGACGGCGACCGAGACCATCCCCGCGAGCGATGCCGCCGCGATCGCCAGGAAGGCGGCCTTGTTCAGGAAGAGCAAGCCGGCGTAGGCGCGCCGGAACATCCAGACCTGGGCCAGGCCCGCGGCGAGGCCCGGGGCGTAGAGCCACACGAGCGGCCGCCCGCTGCGCGCGATCGGCGGGCGCGGCTCGGGGACGGTCAGCGCCAGGTGCAGGATGGCGGCGGGCGCGAGCGCCTCGAGGACAAGCGCCAGGGCACCGAAGCGGCCCGCCGTGAAGAGGTCCAGGTCGAGCAGCAGGTAGAGTCCCCACACGACGCCGAAAGCGAGGAGCGCCCGGCTCTGCCGCGACTCGGGCTTCAGGTAGAAGACCGCCAGCCCCACCGCCAGGAACGCCAGGCCGTTGAACGCGTAGACGCCGAGCGTGGCGACGTAGTCCCGCGCGGTGAACACCATGGACTGGACGGTGCGGCGCTCGCGCCGGCCGGGACGCTCGAAGACGAACTCGTGCGGCGTACCGGCGGGAACGGCCCCGACGAGCCTCTCCACGTCCGCGCGGGACGTCACGGCCCGACCGTCCACGCTCTTCACCCGCCCGCGGAACGGGACGCCGGCCGCGATGCCCGTCCAGCTCGGTCGGCCGAGCGGGACGACGAACAGGTTGTCCCAGACGATGAAGCCGGGAAAGGTGCGCCCCACGAAGGCCAGCGACCCCACGACGGCCGTGGCGGAGAGCGCGACGGTCGCCAGTGAGAGCGCCAGGAACAGGACCGCGTCGGCGCGGCGTGGGAACCGGCTCATCATGGGAGCGGCGCCCGGAGCGCCCGGCGTCGGCGGCGGAATGTCGCGACGTACTGGAGGTTCACGACGAGGTAGAGGAGGAGGGTCGCGGGCCGGACGAGGCGCGGATACCTGTAGAGCTTCCACGTGCGCCGGAGAAAGGAGCGCCACCCGTAGAAACGGGCCTCGACGTCGCGCACCGCGGCCGCGAGGCGCTCCGGCGTCCAGCCCGGCAGGTCGTGGACCAGGTGCTGGAGGTCGTAGAGTTGCCAGTCCCGGCTGCGAATGCGACCCTCGGCCTCGAGCTTGTGGAAGGTGGGGGTGCCGGGGAACGGCGTCAGGATGCCGAACGAGGCGGCAAAGATGTCGGCCTCGTCGCAGAAGGCGAGCGTGCGCTCGAACACGTCGGGCGTGTCCTGGTCGAAGCCGAAGGTGAACATGGCGAGCACGCCGATGCCGCGCCGCTGGAGGGCGTGCACCTGCGCCTTGTAGCGCTCGACGGTGTTGGTGCGATCCTTGTTCATCTCGCCGATCGACTGCGGCAGGATCGACTCGAAGCCGACCAGCAGGCCGACCAGCCCGCTCGCCGCGGCCAGATCGAGCAGCTCGGGATCGTCCGCGATGTCGATCGACACCTCGCCGATCCACTTCTTCCCGAGCGGCGCGAGCGCGGCGAAGAGCCGCCGCGTGTACTCGCGGTGCACGAGCAGGTTGTCGTCGATGAAGAAGAGCGCGCGGCCCCGGAGCCTGGCGACCTCCGCCACGACGTCGTCCACCGGCCGCCGCCGGTACTTCGGGTTCACCGCGGAGACGCTGCAGAAGCTGCACCGGTAGGGGCAGCCACGCGTGGCCTGGACGAGGTTGGTGGTGAGATAGGGCCGGCCCTTCAGCAGGCCGCGGTCGAGATGCGGGTAGTCCGCGAGGTCGGTGCCGTTGTGGCTCACGTAGCGCGGCTGGAGCCGGCCGCGCTCGAAGTCGTCGAGCAGCGCAGGCCAGGTGTCGTCGGCCTCGCCGACCACGAGGGCGTCCGCATGCGCGGCGGCCTCCCCGTCGTCCGGGCACAGGCTGACGTGCCATCCACCGAGCACGACCGGGATGCCGCGCGCCCGGAACGCGTCCGCCAGGGCATAGGCGCGCACCGCGCCCATCGTGCTGACGCTGATGGCCACCAGGTCGGGACGCGCCTCGAGATCGACCTCGCCGTAGTTGTCGTCGGCGAAGGAGATCTCCCAGTGCGGCGGGGTCAGCGCCGCCAGGTACGGGATCGTGAGCGTCGGCACGAGGCGCTCGTAGACCGGGAACTCACGGGTCCGAGGCCAGATGAACATCACGCGCACGGTGGAACGGTCCCCCCGGAGCGAAGAGGCTCCTCGCCGCTGCAGGTACAAGAGCCGTGCCAAGCTCCTTAGAGAGAGAGCATCCATTCAGCGCCGGATCGGCGCTGGCTCTCGCCGCGCTCGCCGGCGTCCTCCATGGCGCTTGCTTTGCGCCGCTCGGGGTCTGGCCCTTGAGCTTCGTTGCGCTGGCGCCGCTCGTTGCGGCGACGCGGGGACGTCGCCTGGCGGCTGGTTTCGGCCTCGGATGGCTGACCGGCACGGTGGCGCCGTCGATCGCCATCGTCCCGTGGGTCGCCGCCGCCACCCGTGACTACTTCACCCAAGGCTCGCTCGGCGCGACGCTCTTCGCGCTCGCCGTGACCCAGGTGATGGGCGCGCTGCCCGCCGCCGCGTTCGGCGCCGCGCTCTCCCGCCTCTCCGCTCTCCGCTCGGGCTGGGCGCGCGTGCTCGCCGCCGCCGCCTGCTGGACGGCGCTCGAGTTCGCCCGCGCGCGCGCGCTCGGCGCGCCCTGGGATCTCCTCGCCCACGCGCTCTACGCGCACCCGCTCTGGATCCAGACGGCGGAGCTCGGCGGGGCCTTCCTGGTCTCGTTCGTCGTCGCGGCGGCCGCAGCCGCCGCGGCCGAGGTGCTGGTCGCGCCGTCGAAGCAGGCGTTCTCCGCCGCCGCGGTCGGTGCGGGCCTGATCGCGCTCGCCGCGGGATACGGTGCGATGCGGTTGCAGGCGGTGCGGGACGGTGGCGGGCCGACGCTCCGCGTGGCGCTCGTGCAGGGGAACGCCCCGAACGCCTGGCGTCTCGACGTCGCGCGCGCCGACGACGCGCTCAGGGCCTTCGCGGACGCCACCCGCCGCGCGATGCGCGGCCGTCCCGATCTCGTCGTCTGGCCCGAGAACGCCGTGAGCTTCCTCCTCGCACCGAACCCGCAGCTCGGCCGCGCCGTCGGCGATCTGGTCGGACCCGACGGCCCGCCGCTGCTGGTCGGAGGACCGCGCTACGCGCCGGCCGGCGAGGGCCGCGTCCGCTTCTTCAACTCGGCCTACCTCCTCTCGCCGCGCGGCGACCCGCTGGCTTTCTACGACAAGCGCCGCCTCGTCCCGTTCGCCGAGTACGCGCCGATCGCGCACGTGCCGGGACTCGGCTGGCGGTTCGACGCCCCGGGCGAGTACACCCCGGGCGCGACGCCCACGGTCTTCACGCAACCGGACCGCTTCGGCGTCCTCATCTGCTTCGAGGCGATCTATCCGGAGCTGGCGCGCGACCTCGTGCTCGCCGGCGCGCGGCTGCTGGTGAACGTCTCCAACGACGCCTGGTTCGGCACCTCGGCCGGTCTCGAGCAGCACTTCGCGATGACCGTGTTCCGCGCCGTCGAGACGCGGCGCGCCGTGGCGCGGGCGACGAACACGGGGATCACGGGCCTGGTGGGGCCGTCGGGTCGGATCCTCGCCCGCTTCCCCACGGGCGTCCGGGACGCCTGGGTGGTCAGCGCCCCCCTGCGCGACGAGGTCACGCCGTATACGCGCCGCGGCGACGCGTTCGCCTGGCTCGCGACCGTGGCGGGGCTGCTGGCGCTGCTCGGCGCAAGACGAAGCCGCTAGGGTCTTGGGGCGCAGCGCTGCGCGAGATGCCCCAGGCTGTCCCCAGTACAAGCACGGGAATCCGCCTAGTCCATGTGGCACTCCCCTTGCTCACCCGAAAGTCGTGGCTCGCCGGATACTCATTCTCGAGGACGAGAAGCTGCTCACGAAGCACCTGGCACGGCTCTTCGCCGCCCGGGGCTACGAGGTGCAGACGGCCGCCACGGTGGCGAGCTTTCTCGCCATCGCCCGGGGAGAACGCTTCGAGACGCTGCTGCTCGACCTCCACCTCCCCGACGGCGACGGGCTGGACGCCTGGGCCCGGGCCAGGGGCATGCAGGCGGGCGCGCGCGCGGTTCTCATGACGGCCCACGGCAGCGCCGACGTGGCGGTGCGGGCGCGGGACCTCGGCATCCACGCCATCCTCTCGAAGCCGCTCAACCTCTCCCTCCTGCTCGCCTCGGTCGGGGACGCGGGGCGGAATGCCTGACGCATCGTCCCGTCGTCCCTGCTGGGTGACTTCGCGCACGCCCCGGGGGATTTCCCCTGACGCGTCGCGAGGTAACGACGCAGCGAGGAGCAGCATGATCACCGACGCCGCGCGCGTCACCACGCCGCCGCCGCCGGCCCGGAGCCTGATCGAGAAGCGGCGAACCGGGCCCCGTCTCCTCCGCCTCGCCGGCAAGGAGCCGACGGCCACGGAGGTGCCGCCCGAGCGAGGCCCCAAGATCCTCCTCTACTCGCAGGACGTCTTGGGCCTGGGGAGCATCTGGCGCACGCTCCTCGTGTCGGAGGCGCTCAAGCATACGCTCCCCGGTGCGGCGATCGTCATCGTCACGGGATCGCCGTCCCTGCACTCGCTCCACCTGCCCGACGGCGTCGATCACATCGGGCTCCCGTGGATCGATCGACCCGCCGGCGACAGCCAGGGGTCCGGCGTCTCCCTTCTCTGGTATCCCGAGGTCAAGCGTATGCGCCGGGCGATCCTGCGCGCGGCCACGTTCGGCTTCGATCCCGATCTGATCATCGTCGACCAGCGTCCGGCTGGTGCCGAGGGCGAACTGCTGGGGACGCTCGCGGCCCTCCGGAAACGGCGACGCCGGCCGCGCGTCGTGCTCGGGCTCAAGGACATTCCGATGAGCCCGACACGCGCGCGGCGGTCGCCGCTCCCCTTCCAGACGATCGAGCACTACTACGACGAGGTGTGGGTGTACGGCGCGCCGGCGGTCTTCGACACCGTGCGCGAGCACGCCTTCCCCGCCGCCGTCGCACGCAAGACCATCTTCTGCGGCTACTTCGACGCCCTCCCGGCCGACGATCCTCCCCCGGCGGCGCCTGGATCCGGCCAGGCGCCCGAGACACGCGTCGACGGCGCCGGGCCCCACGTCCTCGTGCTGCCCGGCTGGGGCGTCGACGGCAGCCGCCTGATCGAAGCCTATCTCCGGGGCCTCCTCCAGCTGCCACGTGGCTGCGCGCTGCGCACGACCGTGGTCCTCGGTGCGATGATGCCGGCCGACCGGCGGCGCGCGCTCCTCGAGCGCTTCGGGAGGTTGCCCGACGTCTCCTTCCTCGACGTCATGCCGCCGATCGAGCGGCGCTACGCCGAGGCCGACCTGGTGGTGTCGACGGCCGGCTACGACCGCGTCTGCGAGCTGCTCTCCTTCGGGCAGCGCGCGGTGCTCGTCCCGCGCACGCACGAGCGCGGCGACGAGCTCGTCCGCGCGCGGCGGTTCGCCGAGCTCGGATACTTCGACCTCGTCGAGCCGGACGACCTCGACTCCGGGCGGCTGATCCCGCGGGTGCTGCGGGCGCTCGGGTGTCATGCCGGCGCCGCTCCGCCCGTCGACCTGGGAGGCCTCGCGCGCATCGTCGAGCGCGTGCGCCTGCTGTCGGGCGGCGCCGTCGCGTCCCCTGCCGGCACGGCTCAGTAGCCACCGCCCCGCTGCTCGGTATCCAGCCCGAGCAGCGCATGGTAAGCGCTGAGCGAAGCCGGGAGCCCTCTTCCGACAGCTCGTCCCGTCCGGCAAGGAGGTACACACACCATGGTCGAGAAGACGATCCATCTGACGGGCACGTCCACCAACTCGATCGAGGACGCCGTCGGCCTCGCCGTGACCCGCGCCGCGGCGACGATCGACGGCATCCGGCAGGCCGAGATCGCGGGCGTGACGGCGCTCGTCGAGGACGGCACCGTCACCGCGTGGCGCGTCCGCCTGCGGGTCACGTTCGCCGTTCAGGAGCGACTGCACGAGTAGCATGCGCGAGGCGGCGAAGGCCCGGGAGATCGTCGACGGGGTGGTGCAGGTCTACCTGCCGCTCCCCATGCGCCCGAGCATCGTGAACGTGTACCTCGTGCGCGCCGGCGACCGGTGGACGCTGATCGACACGGGGATGAACACCGAGGACAGCGTCGCCGCCTTCCGCAGCGCGCTGGACGAGATCGGCATCGACCCGCAGGCGATCGGCCGGCTCGTCGCGACGCACCATCACGTCGACCACTTCGGCACGTCGGCGCCCTATCGCGAGCTGGCGCACGCCGAGGTCTACACCCACCCCCTCGAGGCCCAGGCCGCGGCGGCGATCGCGCAGATCCCCGCCGAGAACACCGCGTACCTCGCCCGCCACGGCGTCCCGGTGGTGCCGCCCGACCGGCGGCTGCCGCCGCCGAGCCGCTTCTTCGGCACCTGGTACGCGCCGGCCGAGCCCGATCACCTGATCGCGGACGAGGACGAGATCCCGCTGGGCGATGGGCGTTCGCTCCAGGTCGTGTGGACGCCCGGCCACACGCCGGGGCACTGCTGCCTGCTCCTGCTGCCCGAGCGCGTGCTGTTCGTCGGCGACCACCTCCTGCCGAAGATCACGCCGCACGTCGGTCTCTGGCCGGGCGGCCCCGAGAACCCGCTCGGCGACTTCCTCGGCTCGCACGAGAAGGTGCAGAAAGTGGATGCGAGGCTCGTCTGCCCGGCGCACGGCGCGGTCTACGAGGACCACCGCCGCCGGGCGCGGCAGCTGATCGACTTCCACCGCGTGCGCAAGCTCGCCATGCTGGAGCTGATCCGGCGCCGGCCGCTCACCGCCTACGAGGTGGCGCTCGACGCCTTCGCGATCGCGCCCGACAATCGCTTCCAGGTCTTCATGGCGACGGTGGAGACGCTCGCCCACCTGGAGCTCCTCCGCCGCGAGGGACGCGCGCTCCGGAACGAGCACGACGGCGTCGTCCGCTATCAAGGGCGCTGAACGCGTCATTGCGCCGCCGGCCGAGGTGTGCGAGCAGTCGTGCCGGAGGAGTGCGGCATGCTGGAACCCGGCGATCCCGCCCCCGACTTCACCGCCACGTCGCACGACGGCCGACGCGTGAGCCTCGCAGCGCTGCGCGGCAAGAAGGTCCTGCTCTACTTCTTCCCGAAGGCCGACACGCCCGGCTGAACGGCCGAGGGCATCGGATTCCGTGATCGAATCCGCGACTTCGAGTCCCTGAACACGGTGATCCTCGGGGCGAGCTTCGACACCCCCGAGGACAACGCCGCCTTCGCCCGGAAGTTCTCCCTGCCCTTCCCGCTCCTCTGCGACACCGACAAGAGCCTCGCCCTCGCATACGGCGCCGCTGCCGACCTGTCCGCACGCAGCGCCAAACGCGTCTCGTGCCTGATCGACGAGCAGGGGCGGGTGCTGCGCTACTACCCGCAAGTCTCCGCGCGCGAGCACGTCGTCGAGGTGCTGCAGGACCTCGCCGGCTGAGGTGATCAAGCTCAAGCGCGTCTACGAGCGTCCCTCGCGCGCCGACGGCCGGCGGGTGCTCGTCGAGCGCCTGTGGCCGCGCGGCCTCAAACGCGCCGACGCCGACATCGCCGAGTGGCTCCGCGACATCGCGCCGAGCGACGCGCTCCGCCGCTGGTACGGGCACGACCCGGCCCGGTGGCCCGAGTTCAAGCGCCGTTACCGCGCCGAGCTCCGCACCAGCGAGCGACGCGCGCTCCTCGAGACGCTCGCCGATCAGGCCCGGCGCGGCACCGTCACGCTGATCTTCGCGGCCCGCGACGAGGAGCGCAACAGCGCCCGTGTCGTGCGCGAGGAGCTGGCGAAGATGGGACTCTGAGGCTCGTCACCCGAGGTGCGTGCGGAAGAACGCCTCGATCCGCCGCCAGCTGTCTGCCTCGGCGTCGGCGTTGAAGCCGACGGCCATCGGCCCCCAGGCCGCGAGCGTCGCCATGGCCCCGGTGTGTCGGCTCATGTAGCTGTGGCCCGCGCCGGAGTAGACGTGGACGTCGTGCGGCACGCGGAGCTCCGCGAGTAGTTCCTCGAGCCGCCGGCCCTGTGAGGCGAACAGGCGGTCGCGACCACCGTAGCCGGCGACCACGGGGCACACGCCGCGCAGCTCCTCGGCGGACTTCGGCACCTCGCCGTAGAACACGCCCGCGGCGGCGAGCGGCGCACGCACCGCGTAGAGCAGGGCGAAGCCGCCGCCCAGGCAGAAGCCGACCACGCCGGTGCGCGCGGCGTCGACCTCGGGCCGCCGCGCGAGCCAGGCCCGCGCCGCCTCGAGGTCCGCGAACGGCGGCCCCTCGCGCCGCCGGAGCGCCAGGAAGGCGCGCAGGACGCAGAGCACCCGGGCCGAGCCGGTGTCGAAGAGGTCCGGCGCGAGCGCCACGTAGCCGAGGTCCGCCACCCGCGCCGTGATGCGCCGGATGTCGTCGTTCAAGCCGAAGATCTCGTGGATCACGATGACCCCCGGCCGGCGGGCGCCGCCGTTGCCGAGCGCGAGCGCCGCCCGCATGGGCCGCCCGGTCGAGGCAGGAAAGGCAACGTCCTGGATGGCGGCCAGGCTCACGCCCTCCCGAGGGTGATCGAGTAGTTGCCGAACCGGTCGACGCGCGCCTGCTGGCCGGGGTAGATGACGACGGTCGTGAACGGCTCGTCGACGAGCGCCGGGCCGTCGATCGTCGCCCCGGCGCCGAGCTTCGTGCCGTCGTAGACCGGGGTCGGAACGACACGGCCGCCGAAGAACGCCTTGCGCGCTCCCGCCCGCGCCTTCGCCGCCGGCGTGCGCTCGGTCCGCGGGAGCGCCGGCTTCTCCTCGGTGGCGACCGCCTTCACGCGCAGCCCGCGCAGGATCGGCTCCTCGTCGCGGCACGCGTAGGTGTGGAGCGCCTCGTGCATGCGGTGGAAGCGCTCGACGGTCTCGGCGAGGCCCCGCGGCGTGAGCGTGCCGTTCCGCGCTTCGAGCGGCACCGGCATGTCGAACGTCTGGCCCGGATAGCAAAGCGCCGCCAGGCGCTCGAGCCGTGCCGGACGGCCGAGGGCGCGGCGCACGGCGGCCTCCATCTCGGCCAGCAGCGCGTTCACGCGCGCGAGGTCCACGCGTCCGACCGGGCTCACGTACGAGCGCATCTGGTCGACCACGTGGTCGGAGAGGAGCAGGCCGAGGGCGGAGAAGGCAGGGGCGAGCTTGGGGACGAAGATGCGACCGATGCCGAGCTCGGAGGCCTGCATGCCGGCGTGGAGCGGCCCGTTGCCGCCGAACACGACCAGCACGAGCGGCCGCGGGTCGATGCCACGCCCCGCCGAGACCTTGCGGACGGCGTTCGCCATGTTGGCGTTCACCAGACGGAAGATGCCCTCCGCCGCCTCGAGGACCGAGATGCCGAGCGGCACCGCCACCCGCTCGCGAAGCGCCGCATGCGCCCGCTCGACGTCGAGGCGCATCTGCCCGTCCGAGAAGCGCTCGGGGCTGAGATAGCCGAGCACGAGGTTGGCGTCCGTCACCGTCGGCTCGACCCCGCCGCGGCCGTAGCACACCGGTCCGGGGACGGCGCCCGCGCTCTCCGGCCCGACCTTCAGCGTCCCCGAGACGACGCGCGCGATCGACCCCCCGCCCGCGCCGACCGATTGGACGTCGACCATCGGCAGCCCGATCAGGTAGCGGTGATGCCAGTTCCAGCCGGCCTTCACCTCGGGCGCGCCGCCGCGCACCAGGCACACGTCGTAGCTCGTGCCCCCCATGTCGACCGAGATGAAGTCGCGGATGCCCGCCGCGCCCGCCACGGCGGCGGCGCCGTTGACACCCCCCGCCGGGCCCGAGCCCATGACCGCGACCGCCTTCTGGGCGACGTAGCCGCCCGGCATGACGCCGCCGTTCGACTGCATGATGAGCAGCTCGCCCGCGAAGCCGGCGCTGCGGAGCCGCCGCTCGAGCACGCCGAGGTAGCGCTCGATGCGGGGCCCGACGTAGGCGTTGACCAGCGTCGTGCTCGTCCGCTCGAACTCCGGCGCCGACGGCATGACCTCGTGCGAGAGCGACACCATGACGCCGGGGAGCTCCTCGGCCGCGATCTCGCCTACGCGCCGCTCGTGGGCCGGGTCGACGAACGAGAAGAGGAAGACGACGGCGAGCGAGTCGACGCCCTGGAGCCGCATGCGGCGGAGCGCGCGGCGCACCGCCTGCTCGTCGAGGGGCACGACGACGCGGCCCTCGAAGTCGAGCCGCTCGGGGACGCCGTAGCGCCGCCGGCGCGGGCAGATCGGCGGCGGGGGCGGGAGCGCCGGGTCCCAGATGTCCTCCTTGTAGCCGCGGCGGATCTCGATCTCGTCGCGGTGCCCGTCGCTCGTGACCAGACCGACCGTCGCCCCGGACATCTCGATCATCGTGTTGTCGGCGGTCGTCGTGCCGTGGACGATGAGCGCCGTGCGCGCGAGGAGCTCCGCCGTGCCGAGACCCTCGCGCCGTGCAAGCTGGGCGAGGCCGCCGAGGACCCCCTCGGACTGATCGGCGGGCGTGGTCGGGTGCTTGCTCAGGACGATGCGGCCGCCCGCCGCGAGCACGAGGTCGGTGAACGTGCCGCCGACGTCGACGCCGATGCGGTACTTCATCGTCGGGCCGTCGCTACACCGAAAGCACGGGGAGCGACAAGGGTCGTCCCAAGTCCCGCCGACGGCCGACAAGAACGTCGCGGCCCGAGTTCAAAGCTGGCCGGCATCTGGCCCTGGCCACACCGCTCGCCATGGCGGCGCAGCCTGAGGCCGCGCAGGCGGAAGCCGCGGTGGTCGCGCAGGGCGCGCCGAAGTCCGTGCTCGCGCGACGCGGCCCGATTTCCACACCGGTTCGGCAAGCCCCTTGCTCTGGGAGGCGGACGCACAGCGGGGGAGGAACACCGTATGAGGGTCGAGAAGATGCTCATGGCCGCGGCTTGTGCCACCGCGATGGTGATCGTCACCCCGACGTGCTTCCGATCCACGACCTCGGCGTCAGGAAGGGCTGGGCCATCACGTATGGCAAGAAGCAGCTCCCGAAGCCGAGGGAGCTGCTCGCGTTCGGTGAGCGATGGCGTCCGTACCGCACCGTCGCAAGCTGGTACATGTGGCGGGCCTGCGAGCGGGCTGCCGGCACGACGATCCGGCCGCGGACGGCTCGCCGCCGACCCGAGTAGCCGCGGCCCTTCACGCCACCGCCGACTGCCGCGCTGGCTGGGGACGGGGCTTCGATCCGTCGGCTGCGATCGAGGCCTTCCCCCGCGCCGCGAAGATTACTCTCCCAGCACCTTCACCACCACCCGCTTCTTCCGCCGGCCGTCGAACTCGGCGTAGAAGATCTGCTCCCACGGCCCGAGGTCGAGCTTCCCACCGGTGATCGGGAGCACGACCTGATGGTGCACGAGCGTGCGCTTCAGGTGCGCGTCGGCGTTGTCCTCGCCCGTGAGGTGGTGGCGATAATCGCCCGGCGGGGCGAGCCGGTCGAGCCACTCGACCAGATCCTGCTTCAGGCCCGACTCCTCGTCGTTCACCCAGATGCCGGCGGTGATGTGCATCGCCGAAACGAGGCACAGGCCTTCGGTCACTCCCGACGCCGCCACGATGCCGGCGATCCGCTCCGTGACGTTGACGAGCTCGCGGCGCGCACGGGTGCTGAACCAGAGGTACTCGGTGTGGGCGCGCATCAGGCGACGACGACGTCGGCCTCGATCTCGACCAGCATGCGCTCGTCGATGAAGCGCGAGACCTCGAGCAGCGTCGTGGCCGGGCGGATCTCCCCGAAGAACTCGCCGTGGACCGCCCCGACCTCCTCCCACGCGGCCATGTCACGGACGTAGATGCGGGTACGGACCGTCTGCTCGAGCCTGCCGCCGAGCGCCGCGACGGCTGCGCGGATGATGGTGAGCGCGCGCCGGGCCTGCTCGCCGGCCGTGGAAGGGTAGCTGCCGTCGGCGTTCAGGCCTACCGTGCCGCCGACGGCGATCCAGCTGCCGCTCCGCACCGCACGCGAGTAGCCGACGACCGGCTCCCACGGCGCGCCGCTCGATGCGCAGCGGCGGCCCGCGCGCTCGCTCACGCGGATCGGGACGTCGCGGCTCACGGGGTCCGGTCCCGGCGCATCTCGGCGCGAAGCCCCGACGTGGCCTCACGGTCGACGGCCAGCGTCAGGTCGTCGAGCGACCCCGTCAGGACGACCCCGTAGTCCCGGCGCGCACCTTCGACCGAGACGTACTCGTCGAGCACGTCCTCGAGCACCTTCGCGGGCGGCCGATCGAGCGGGTCGCCCCAGCCGCCGCCGCCGCCGTAGTGGTACTCGTAGCGCTCCCCCGCGGCGTGCTCGATGTACTCGGCCCGCTCGCCCACCTCGAAGGCGTCGGGCCCGCCGGCCCGCACCACGAGACGGTTCGGCGAGCCCGGCTTTCCGCCGGCGATGCCCGGCATCGGGTAGCGCTTCCCGACCACGTAGGTGTACACGGTGGCGGGCACGAGCACCTGCTTTTGGTAGAGGCTCCCGCAGTTGCCGCGAAACTCTCCCGCTCCACCCGTGTCGGTCTCGTAATCGCGCGCGAGCTGGCGGACGGGGAAGATCGCCTCGTTGATCTCGGCGGTGGCGCGGATCAGGTTGCCGAAGGACACGTTCATCGCGCCCCAGCCGTCCTGCCCCCGCACCGCGCCGCAATAGGCGGCGAAGGAATCCACCGAATGATCGATGAAGACCTTGCCGTCGCGCGGGTGGGTGCCGAAGATGACCGTCGGCATCCCCATCTTGTAGATCTGCGGGCAGGTCCGCTCGGGGACGACGCGTTCGAGCGCCTTGGCGATCGCCTCGCCGACCTCCGTTCCGGGGTGATGCGTGCCCGCGGCCACCGACTTCCCCTCGGGCGGGTTCAGGCAGCAGCCCTTCGGGACGATCAGCTCGATCCCGTCGAAGAAGCCCTCGTTCTTCGGAATGGCGGGGTCCATCATCGAGGCGAGCTGCGCGACGACGTAGCCGCGCGTGTTGCCGAAGGTCGAGTAGGCCTGGATGTCCGGCCGGTCGTCCGAGCCGGTGAAGTCGATCGTCAGCTTGCTGCCGCGCACCGTCACCGCGCAGTGGACATGGATGTCGCGCTTGCCGTGCGGATCGTGGTCCACGTAGACGTCCGATTGGTACGTGCCGTCGGGCCAGCGCGCGACCTCCTCACGGAAGCGGCGCCGCGCGTAGGCGATGATCGCCCGCACCGCCGCGCGCACGGTCGCCGTGCCGAACCGCGCGAGCACCTCCTTCAGGCGGCGGACGCCGAGCTCGGCCGCCCCCACCTGCGCGCGCAGGTCGCCGAGGAAGGTGGGCGTGCGGCTGTTCGCGGCCATCATGTACTCGACGTCGCGGCGCTTCACCCCCTTCTCGACGAGCTTCAACGCCGGAAAGCGGACGCCCTCGGCCCAGATGTCGGGGGCGTTGACGTTGTAGCCGCCGGGCGCGCCGCCGCCCGTGTCGGCGTGGTGACACTGAATCGAGGCGATCAGCGCGCACTCGCCCGCGTGGAAGACCGGGGCGAAGACGTTGTAGTCAGGCAGGTGCCCGCCGCCGTGGTACGGGTCGTTGCCGACCAGCACGTCGCCGTCGTGGAGCCCGTCGGGGCCGAAGAACTCGACCGCGAAGCGGACCGGCAGGGTCGAAGAAAGCATGAACTGCGGGATGCCGACGGACAGCGCGGCGAGCTGGCCCGCGGCGTCGAGGATGGTGGCGTTCCGCTCGTTCGACTGGTTCAGGATCGGCGTGGTGGCCGTCAGGCTCACGTGCGTCGCCATCTCGTAGCAGATGGTCTCGAACGCCCCGAGGATGATCTCGGTGGTGACCGCGTCCACGCCGGCGGCCCGGGCCGGGCCGCGCGCCGCCGGCCGGAGCGGACGCGACACCTGCCTGCGCGGGGCGGTGGCCATCGTCTACGCGACGCGCCCCGCACCGGGCAGGGGCGAGGCCTCGACGACGCGCAGGAAGTCGGCCACCACGTGGTTGAAGCGAGCCGGCTGCTCGACCATCGGCAGGTGCCCGCAGCCGTCGAGCACGGCGAGCCTGGCGTGCGGCACGGCGCGCAGGAGGCGGCGGCTTCCGGACAGCGCCACCAGGCGGTCGTGCCGTCCCCAGACGAGCAGCGTCGGCTGCCACAGGCGCTCGAGCGGCTGCCGTCCGGCCGCCAGCGCGCCGCGCAGCGAACGGCTCACGGCACGCGCGAAGCGCGGATAGTCCTCGTGCGCCAGCCGCTCGAGCAGGAGGCTGCGGCGCGCGACGCACGCCGGCTGGCGCGGGTCGTGGAAGCAGAAGTCGAGTGCCCGCGGCAGCGCGACGCGCAGCGTGCGCGGCCCGGCCAGGCCTTCGATCGCCCATCCGACGGCCCGCATCCCCGTCGCGTAGCCGCCCGCGGGCGCCGCGAGCACGAGGGCGCGCGTGAAGCGCGGATAGGCGAGGCCGAGCTCGACCGCGATCTGGCCTCCCAGCGAGTTTCCGACGACCAGCGCCTCGTCGACGTCGAGCGCGCGGGCGAGGCTCCGGATCACACCGGCGTAGAAGTCGATCGTGTACGGCGCGTCCGGCTTCTCGGAGCGCCCGTGACCCGGGAGGTCGGGCGCGATCACCCGCCACCGATCGGCAAAAGCGGGGATCGTGTGCTCCCAGGTGAAGTGCGTGGCCGTGAGGCCATGGAGGAGCATCAGGGCGGGCCCCTCCCCCGCCTCGACCACATGGATCCGGATGCCGTCCGCGACGATGTCGCGTGCGATCAGCCGTCGAGCCATCGGTTCATGGCGCGCACCCGCGTCTCGGCGACGAGGAGCACGTTGCGGACTGCCTCGCGGCAGCGGTCCCGCGCGGGACGCGTGAGCTCGGCCAGGCGGAGGAGCTCCGCCGCCTGGCGCCGCGCGGCCTCGGCATCCGCGCCCGCGGCGCCGATGCGCGCTCCCGCGTAGCCGAGCGCGGCCACTCCTTCTTCGTAGGAGCGGCGGATGTAGTAGAGCGTCGTGAAGACCGCCGCGATCGTCTCGGGCATGGGGGCATAGCCGCGGACGTCGTCGTCGGTGAGCCCGAGCTGGCGACAGCGCTCGAGCCGGCGGCCGAGCTCGCCGGGGCCGTCGGAGAAGCCGGCCAGCGCCGCGAACCGCTCCGCCCAGTGCCGGTAGTGCCGTGTCTGCTCGATGGTGAAGGCGTAGGCATCGGGAGCGTTCGCCACCAGCAGGGCGACCTCCGGCGCAAGCCACCTGGCCGCGTGGTAGGCTTCGAGGGCCACGCGCCGGACGACCTCGCGGGGAGCCGTCCCCGCCGCGACTGCGAGCGTCACCCGGTCCTGCTTCGACGGGTCGTGGGCCGCAACCAGACGGTCGAGCTCCTCGAGGTAGCTGTCGTCAGGGTGCGCCGGTGCGACGTCCCGCTCGTTCACCACGTGCCGGGCGCAAGGTATCGCACGGCCCGCTCCCCGGGCAAGCGTCGCAGCGTCCCCGCGCGAGGGCCCC
Source organism: Deltaproteobacteria bacterium (assembly GCA_005888095.1). Taxonomy (GTDB): domain Bacteria; phylum Desulfobacterota; class Binatia; order DP-6; family DP-6; genus DP-3. The sequence goes on from VBKF01000093.1 coordinate 37,284, forward strand.
CTTGCCCGCCCGCGGCCCTGGCGCTAGAGTCGCAGCCGTTTCCGACGAGGGGAGGGGTGTTGCGATGATGTCGAACTGCTCGCTGTACCGCCTGCGGCCGCTGGACCCCGCCATCGACCCCGCCTATCAGGACGGCACACCGCCGCCGCTGCACCGCCTGAAGCACGTGGGCGAAATCCCCGTCGATTGGCCGGTCCCCTTCATTCCTCAACCGCTTCGCCGGCTGCGCACGATCTCGATCGAAGCCCTCGAGGACGAGCTCGAGCGCGAGGCGACGCGGGAGGAATCGGCGTAGCGCAGGCCTAGCGCGGGGTTTCCCGACGTCGCCCCACGAGGGGCGACCGTGCGCCTCTGCGTCTCTTGCAGCGGCGCCATCCATGTTGCCACCTTAGTCTTGGCTTTGACCGGCGAGCGCGAAGCCAGACCGCACAGGAACTCCAGTCACGGCAAGTAGTTAGGCAGGCTCCACACCCGATCGATACTCTCCCTTTCGGGTATAGTTCCTGCTTCGCGGACCTCCATGTCGCGGCCCCGAGGTCTGCCCAGGGCGAGCCGGGCGTGAACTACAACAACCCGACCTTCTGGCTCCTGTTCGTGGTGGTGTACGCCGTCTACTGGCGCCTTCGCCACCGCCGCCAGAACGACCTCCTCCTGGTGGCGAGCTACGTCTTCTATGGCTTCTGGGACTACCGGTTTCTCTTCCTCATCCTCATCTCGACGGTCATCGACTTCATCGGGGGCCTCGGCGTGGCCGGCGTCCGGCTGCCGAAATGGCGCCGCCTGCGGCTCGCGGCGCTGCTGATCGGCAGCGCGCTCGTGCTGTGCAGCAACGTCCGCTACGCAGCGCTCTGGCACGGCCTCGTCTACCTCGATGCGGACGCCGTGCGCGCCGCACTCCCCGAGCGGTTGCGCGACCTCGCGGTGCCGCTCGGCACGGCGGCGGCGACCCTCGCCTATGCCGCCCTGCTGCCCTGGCTCTACGCGCTCCCGGACCGCACCCGGCGGAAGACCTTCCTCACCATCAGCATGGTCGCCAACCTCGCGATCCTCGGCTTCTTCAAGTACTGCGACTTCTTCGTCGGCAGCTTCGTGAACCTCCTGCACGCGCTCGGCGTCCAGCAGGTCGACGTGCGCACGCTCGGCATCCTCCTCCCGCCCGGGATCAGCTTCTACACCTTCCAGGCGATGAGCTACACGGTCGACGTCTACCGCGGAGACGCCACGCCCACCGACGACTTCCGGGACTTCGCGCTCTTCGTCTGCTTCTTCCCCCACCTCGTCGCGGGCCCGATCATGCGCGCCTCCAACCTGCTGCCCCAGGTGCTGCATCCCCGGCAGCGGCGCCCGGGCGACGCCGAGGAGGGCTTCGCGCTCGTGCTCCTCGGCCTCTTCAAGAAGGTCGTCATCGCCGACAACCTCGCGCCGATGGTCAACATGATCTTCTTCCAGTACGGGGGCGGCGGCCACCACGTCCCGACGGGGCCCGAGTCACTCCTCGGGCTCTACGGCTTCATGTTCCAGGTGTACGGCGACTTCTCCGGCTACTCGAGCGTCGCGCGCGGCATCGCCAAGTGGCTCGGCTTCGACCTGATCATCAACTTCCAGACGCCATACCTCTCGACGACGCCCAGCGAGCACTGGCGCCGCTGGCACATCAGCCTCTCCAGCTGGTTCCGCGACTACCTCTACATCCCGCTCGGCGGCAGCCGCCGCGGCGCGGCCGCCGAGCACCGCAACGTGATCATCACCATGACGCTCGCCGGCCTCTGGCACGGCGCGGCCTGGACCTACGTGATCTGGGGCGCGTACACGGGCGTGCTGCTCTGCATCTCGCGCGCCCTCGGCACCAAGGAGGTGAGGAACGTGGCGGGCCAGCGGCTGCGCTGGGGGTGGCGCGTCCTCCTCACCTTCCACCTCACCTGCAGCAGCTACCTGTTCTTCCGGTCGAGCAGCGTGCCGGCCGCGCTCCATATGGGCGCCCGCATCCTCACCGACTTCACGCCGACGGCGACGGCGGCCACCATGCTCGGGCTGCTGCTCTTCTACGCCGCGCCGCTCTTCGCGCTCGAGGCCTTCACCGATGGGGAGCGCCACCTCGAGCGGCTCTTCGCCGCGCCCTGGCCTCGCCAGGCGGTGGCCTACGCCTACTTCGTGCTGATGCTGGTGGTCTTCCCGGCCGTCCAGACCCATGAGTTCATCTACTTCCAGTTCTGAGGCGATCGGCGCGGCGATCGCCGCGCCGGGCCGGGCGACCCGGATCGCCCTCGTGCTGCTCCTCGTCCTCGGCGGCGTCGAGGCGCTCACGCGCCTCAAGCTCGTGGGCATGTCGAAGGAGTTCGAGCAGTTCCGGTCCTACCCGCGCCTGGCGACCGACCTCGCCCACCGCAGCGGGCTGCGCCTGGCGATCGTCGGGGCCTCGATCGCGCACGAGGACATCGACCTCGCGGTCCTCGCCGAGCGCCTGCGGGCCACGACCAGGCTCCCCGCGCACGCCGAGGCGTTCAGTGCCGATCACTCGTACGTCAACACCTGGTACTTCATGCTGAACCACTACCTGTGGCGGCCCGGCAACCGGGTGGATCTGGTCGTCATCCCGTTCGTCGGGCCGAGCCTCTACGACAAGAACGAGATCGAGATCGGCCGGCTCGCCCGCTTCTTCACGAGCGTCGAGGACTGGCCGGAGGTGCTGCGGACGGACCTCGCGACGACGGCCGAGCGCGCCGACTTCCTCCTCTCCAATTTCTGGGCGAGCTGGGGGGCGCGCGACCGCATGCAGGAGCTCGCCTTCACCCGTCTCTTCCCGAACTACAAGGCGTACGCCCGCGAGCAGCAAAACCTCTTCCTCGCGGAGCAGTTCGCGAACCCGAGACGGGCACACAAGGCGCGCTCGCTGGTCGCGCTCGCGCGCCTGCTCGGGACCGCGCACGAGCACGCCACGCCGCTCTGCTTCGTGGTCTTCCCGACCCAGCGCGCCGACTGGAACCAGCAGCCGTACGCCGAGGCGCGCCGGTTGATCGAGGCGAGCGGCGTACAGTACGTCGATCTGCGCGGCGGCGCCGACGTCGACACGAGCATGTTCGCCGACCTGGTGCACATGAACCTCGACGGCCGCGCCCTCTACACGGGGCTGCTGGCCGACGCCCTGGCGCCGGTCCTCGGTCCGGGCCCCTCCGAGGCGGGGTCCGCCTTCGCCGCGGGCGGGGCGGGCGAGTAGCCTAACCCGCGCCCGCCTTCGGGAGGCGGCCGGGCCAGGCGGCGGTGAGGGTCCGGAACTCCTCGTCGGCGGTGATCGTCACCGCGCGGAAGTTCGGATGCGGGTTGCGGAACCAGTCCGGCGCGCCGGCCATCTCGCCGTCCTTCGAATCGTCCACGATCTGCCGCCCGAACCGCTTCTGCGACAGCTCGTCGTTGCGGATGCAGAGGTCCCAGTTGCCCGCGGTCACCTCGCGTCGGAGCCGCGCGAACACCTCGACCAGCGGGTACTGGCGCTCCCGGGCGACACGGCGCACCACCTCCCAGGTGCGGTCGTACTCCTCGTTCATGCGCTCGCTCGCGTTGTGCACGGGGTCGATGTAGCTGTTCGTCTCGAGCACGAGGTGCACGCCGGGGTAGTCACGGCGCAGGCGGTCGCACAGCTCCTCGAGCTGCCGCCCGAACTCCTCGAGCGAGAAGCGGCCCCGATCGTTGTGCCCGTAGCGGATGAGGGCGATGTCGAGGTGCGGCACGCGGCCACGGACGTCGCGCTCGTAGCGGGTGCGCCAGAAGAGCCAGGGCCGCCGCTCGTGCAGGAAGCGGAAGACGTAGTCGCCGCTCTTGCAGAGGTTGACGTTGACGATCCGCTGGCCCGGGTAGCGCTCGGCGAGCCGCGCGTTCAGCACCCGGTCGATGTGCAGCGGCGCCGGCAGGTAGTCGGTGCTGCACGTGCTGTCGCCGAAGTGCGCGATGACGACGCGGTCCGGCGCGTCGGCCGACGGGGCGGGGGAGCAGCTCGCGCCGGCGAGCGCCAGCAGGAGCAGCGCGGCGCGTCCGACCCGCGGCATGCCGGGCCAGTCAGTGCTGCGGGAACCAGCGCTCGAGCGTGCCGGTCGCGATCATCCGCACGCCGGCCTCGTCGAGCCCCGCGCTCGCTCGCCGGAAGCCGCCGAGGAGGTCGGCGGTGCCGTCGTAGTGCGGCCAGTCGGAGGCGAGCGCGACGTGGTCGGCAGGCAGGAACTCGAGCGCGATCCGGATGTCCGTCCGCTCGCAGGCCTCGACCGTGACCATCATCTGCCGCTCGAAGATCTCCATGGGCGGAGTCTTCCACCCCGGGGCCTTCAGGCGTCCGAACGCCTCGCGATGCTCCTCGAAGCGCTCGAACATCGACGGGAGCCAGCCGACACCGGCCTCGAGGATCATGGTCGGCATGGTGGGGAAGCGGTCGAACACGCCGCCCGCCATCATGTCGTAGAGCGTGTAGATCATGTCCAGCGGGAAGCCGAGGCACGATGCCGCCATGATGTCCGGCAGGCGGTAGCCGCGCGACGTGCCGTCCTGGTCCCACATCGGCAGCGGATGCAGGCCGAGCTTCATGCCGGTGTCGACGATCGCCTGCCAGAGCGGATCGAAGACGGGGTCGGAGTACTTCCGGCCCTGGACCGAGTTGGTGCGGATGAACACGGCGGGGAAGCCCATCTCGGCCGTGCGCCGCACCTCGGCGACGGCCGCCTCGACGTCGGTGAGCGGCAGCGTCGCCACCGGGATCAGCCGGCCGCCCGAGCCGGCGCAGTACTCGCGCATCATCCAGTCGTTGTACACGGCGCAGACCGCCGGCGCGACGTGAGGGAGCAGCGTGCCGCCCGCGAGCATGAAGGTGGGATAGAGGACCGCGCGCGACACACCGTTGCCGAGGTTGAAGTCGAGCCGGGCGCGGCCGTCGATCGCCCAGGGCGGCGCGTCGACGATGGTGTGGCGCTCGGGCTCGGGGCTGGCGAAGACGCGCTCGAGCGGCACACCCATGGCGCAGGCGAGGCCCATGTTCTCGAGCATGTCCTTGGCCCGGATGCCGCCGTGCATGACCTCCAGGTTCGCGATGTCGATGCCGTAGATCTTGGAATGAAAGACGCCCTGCTCGTCACGATAGAAGTGCGGTCCGAGCGGCCGCAGGTCGCGCGGCAGGCGCTCGACCCAGAGGTCGCCCGGCTCGATGACGTGACCGTCGGCATCGGCGAGGCACTCGATCGTCTCGTTCGCGGTCGCCTGCATGGGCTCGCCCTCCTGCCCTCCGTTAGCTCCGGCCGGCGAGCTTTGTCAATCACTTGACCTAATCAGATGCTTGACACCGCTCGGTTGCCGGCGTCCCGCTCCTCGCATAAGGCTGGCCTCGAGATGCACCCCGACGCGACGCACATCGAGCGGCTGAAGGAGGTCGGCCGCTACGCGCTCGGCGTGGAGTGGGGCGACCGGCACGAGAGCATCCTGCCGTACAAGAATCTGCGCCTCGCCTGTCCGTGCGATGCCTGCACCGCAGCCGCTCCTGATGCGTCGCTCGCGCCCGAGGCCGAGCGGCCCGTGGACTTCCAGGTCCTCGGCGACCGGAGCCTCTTCATCCGCTGGGCCGACGCGCACGAGACCCTGCTGCTGGTCGAGGAGGTCCGCAACCTCTGCCGCTGCGCGCGCTGCGTCGGGGAGCCGGACTTCCCGATCTCGGGGCGGTAGGGGTCGGCCCACGGCGCCGGACGGCCCCCCCTGCGCCCAGCACCGCGGCACACGCCGTCCAGAAAAGAGGCACCCGTCGGGGTGGTCGCAGCGGGCGTGGGGCCGGCGCGGTGCCCTCTGCACCGCGGAACCGGGGGGCAGACGCGAACGACGTCGCTGCCGCGCCCGGCACGACCCTTGCGTCCCGAACCTACGACGGCGCCAGCTGCCACATCCATCATGGAGACCAACGAGCTGCATCGGCTCCCCTCGCTCGTTCGCGTGCGTGTCGTGCCCCCGGCCGCCGCGGGCTGGCGCGAGCTGGAGCGGGTGAGCTGGCTCACGCCCTACGAGGCCGAGACGATCGGGGAGGACGCTCGCCGCGCAGGGCCGGGGACGCGGTTGGAGGTGACGGTTCCCAGGCTCACGAGCGAAACGAGGCTGGCGGCGGTGAGGAGCCTCTTCGAATGGCTCGCCACCAAAGGCATCGACGTCATCGTCCGTGAGGACGACGACCGGCGCTAACTAATAGCCGCGTCGAGTGGCCCGCGGCCTCGTCCGAGGCTACCTGCCCGGTTCCGTCGTGTAGAAGACCCGCTCGATCTCCGACAAGACGAGGGTGCCGACCTGGAGCACGCGCGGGTCACCCTCGCGCCGGGCGTAGAAGGCGCTCCCGGCGGCGTTGAGGCCGCCCACCAGCAGGCGACGCGGGCCGCGGCCGGTGACGACGGTGACCATCCCGCGCGGCCGCCCGAGGCCGAAGGCGGTCGGGTCGGGGGTGCGGAAGACGTCGACCGCCCGCAGCGCGAGCAGGGTGTCGAGCAGATCGCCGAGCGCCTCGGCCGTCTGCGCGGCGGCGGGCCGGCCGTCGACGTCCCAGCCGCCCGTGGTGCGCGTCGACGCGACGTGGCGGCCGTCCAGCTCCAGCTCGATGCCCCGCACCCAGCGGGGCTCCGCGTTGAAGAGCCGGTGGCCGCGAGCGGCGTCCCGGCCGCGCAACGCGATCGGGCCCCGTGTGCTCAGGGCGAGCCCGAGGCCGAGCGCCGCCACTGCGGCGAGGGCGAGCGTCCGGTGCAACGCTACCCCCGGCGCCGGCGGACGGCGATCACGAGGCCCGCGACCAGCACGAGCCCGGGCTCGACCACGGCGCCGGCCACGAAGATCGCCCGCGCATCCCGCGCCGTCAGCACGAGCGGTGAGAGGGGACGTTCGACTTCCGGCAAGCGCTTCGGGCGCTCGCCGGCGAGCGCTTCCTCGCCCGCGACCCATGCGACCGCGTTCAGCGCGAGGTCGCGGTTGCCGAGGAGGTCGAGGTAGGCGTCGCTCGCGAAGTCGGCGTCCCCGGCGACGACCAGACGCCCTCGCCGCCGGCCGGCCCCGTCACCGCCGTGGCCGACCTCCGCCATGACGAGGACCGGCGCCGGCCCGGGCGTGTCGCCGGCGGCGGCCGACGGCTCCTCTCCCCGGCGGGCACGCGCCGGGTCGCGCTCCGTCCACGCGCTCGGGGCCGTCCGCGCGATCGTCTGCGCGTCGATGCCCGTCACCTCCGCGCCGACGTCCACCGTGCGCGCCGACGGCAGCACCGCGCCCGTGTCGATCGCGCCGGCATCCGGGTCCGTCACCGGGTTGCCGCGCTTGAAGAGCTCGACGACCGCGGCCAGGCCGTCGGTCCCGAGCACGCGCCGCTCGCGGTCGACGATCATGTCGTCGCCGAGCCGGATACCCATGCTGGCGAGCAGCCGCGCCAGGTTCGGGAGCGGCGCCGGGTCGAGCAGCATGACGACGCCGCCGCCGGCCCTCAAGTAGCCGGCGACGGCGTCGAGCTCGGGAAGGAGGAAGTCGTGCCGCGGGCCGGCGACCAGCAGCACGTCGGCCCTGTCGGGGACCGGCCCGTCGACCAACGAGACGACCTCCGCCGCATAGTTCTCGGCCGCCAGCGCCGCGGCGAGGCGCCCGTACCCCTCGGCCCCTCCCCCGGGCGGGCGCTCGCCGTGGCCGGTCGTGAAGACGAGCCGCCGGGAGCGGCCCTGGACGACGCGCCGGATGCCGCCCGCCAGCTCTTCCTCCGGGGCCGCCAGGACGACGGCGCGCCGGCCCGCGTACTCGATCGCCGCGCGGCCGTAGGAGGACACGCCGAGGCTCCGCGCGCGCTCGGGAAAGCGGTCGAGGTCGAGGAGCTCGAAGTCGATGTGCGGGTTCGCATCGGCGAAGAGCCGTACGAGGTCCGCATACCGCTGGCGCGTACCGCGGCGGAAGAACACCGTGACGTGGAGCGGCGCCGTCACGTCGGCGAGGAGCTTGCGGGTCACGGGCGCGAGTGACAGCTCCCGGCCCGGCGTCAGGTCGAAGCGGCGGTTCGTACGCTCCGCGGCGACCTGCACCCCGCCGAGCCCCACGAGCAGGAGCAGCACCTGCGCCGCGAGCTCCGTCCAGCCCCGTGCGCCGCGGGACATCGCGCTCAGCGAAGGCCCCGCCAGCGGCGCGTGTCGAGGGCGAAGAGCGTGAAGCTGAGGCACGCGACGATGAAGACCACGAGGTAGGCGACGTCGCGGGTGTCGATCGCGCCGCGCGCGAAGGGGTAGAACCGGTCGAAGAGCGAGAGGGGCAGGAGCAGGCGGAGGGTCCCCTCGCTCAGCGCCGCCTCGTTCCAGGTCACCATCCAGAAGAAGAAGAGAATGCCGTAGGTGGCCGCCGCCGCGACCAGCTGGCTCTCGGTGAGCGCCGAGACGAAGAGCCCGCAGCCGACGAAGGCGGCACCGAGGAGCACGAGTCCCCCGTAGCCGGCCACGAGCGGTCCGGGCGCCACCGGGTAGAAGCGCGCGAGGATCGCGGCATGCACGGCCGTGGCCGCGACCAGGAGCACGACGACGGCGACGCAGGCGAGGAACTTCCCCGCCACGATCTCCGCGTCGCGCACCGGGTACGTCCAGAGGAGCTCGAGCGTGCCGAGCTTCCGCTCCTCCGCGAACAGCCGCATGGTGAGCAGCGGCACGAGGACGAGGAGCAGCCCCTCGACGTCGAGCAGCTGGTACTGCCAGAGGCCGCGCGCGAGGTCGGTGCCGCCCATCAGGACGAAGAAGCCGAGGTTCGTGTAGAAGCGATACCCGGAAAGGACGAGGAAGACGGCGGCGAGCGCGTAGAAGAGGAGCGAGCCGAAGTAGAGCGCGAGCTCCTTGCGAGCGATGGCGACGACGATCACGAGGACCGCCCGCCGTTGCCGACCAGGCCGAGGAAGATCTCCTCGAGGCCGGGCGCCTCGTGGCGCAGCTCGAGCACCGTCCAGCCGCGCTGCTTGACGGCTTCCCCGGCCGCCCGCGCCAGCTCCGCCTCGCTCGCACCCTCGACGACGAACCCGTCGGCCGCCCGCTCGACGGCGAGGACGCCGGGCGCGGCGCCGAGCGCGGCGGCGACCTCGGCCGCGGGACCGTCCACCTTGAGCACGACGCGACGCCGGCCGCGCAGGCGGTCGCCGAGCTCGTCGGGCGCGCCCTCGGCCACGAGCCGGCCGCGCGCGATGACGATCACCCGCTCGCACAGCGCCGCCACCTCGGCGATGACGTGGCTCGAGAAGAACACCGTGCGCTCGCCGCGCAACCCCGCGAGCAGCGCCCGCATCTCCACCACCTGGGCCGGGTCGAGACCGATGGTCGGCTCGTCGAGGACGAGGATCGGCGGATCGCCGAGGAGGGCCTGCGCCAGGCCGACGCGCTGGCGGTAGCCCTTCGAGAGCGTGCCGATCCGCCGCCGCGCCACCGCTTCGAGCCCGCAGGCGGCGAGTGCACGCCCGACCGCCTCCTGGTGCGCAGGCCGCGCGATGCGCTTCAGGCGGGCCACGAAGGTGAGGTACGCCTGCACCCCGAGGTCGGGATAGAAGGGCGCGTATTCCGGGAAGTAGCCGACCGCGCGGCGGCAGGCGAGCGGCTGGCGGGTCACGTCGTGTCCCGCCACCCTGACCTCGCCCGCGGTCGGCGGGAAGATGCCCGCCAGGATGCGCATCGTCGTCGTCTTACCGGCGCCGTTCGGCCCGAGGAAGCCGACGATCTCGCCCGCCCCGACGCGGAACGAGACCCCCGCCACCGCCTCGACGCGGCCGAACGTCTTCCGGAGGTCGCGCACCTCGAGCGCCGGCTCACCGTGCATCGTGCCCCGCTAGGTCAGCCGGCCGAGCAGCTCGGCCGTCAGCTCGTCGAGCGACGCGAGCCGGCAGGCGCAGCCCGTGAAGTCGTTGTCGAAGGTCAGGTCGTTCGGCACGGCGATCACGGGGATGCCGGCGGCGAGCGCGGCCGCCGCACCTCGCTCCGTGTCCTCCACCACGGCGCATTCCGCCGCCGCGAGGCCGAGCGCCGCCGCGGCCGCGAGGTAGGCGTCGGGGGCAGGCTTCGCCCGGACGTAATCCTCGCGCGTGATCGTCGGGCGCAGAAACGGCCCGAGACCGAGCTGTGCGAGGATCAGGTCGACCTCCGCCCGCGCCGTGTTGGTCGCGAGCGCGAGACGGTGACTGGTGGCCAGACGGGCCAGGGCCTCGCGCGCCCCGGGCATCGGCCGCACGCCCTCCTCGAGCAAGGCGCGGTACACCGGCGCCTTCAGCGCGCGCAGCTCGTCGGGCGCCACGGGCAGGCGGTACGTCCGGCAGGTGTACTCGGGACCGATGCCGCGGGCGATGAACCACCGCCGGTACTCCTCGAGCCCCATGTCGACGCCGAGCTCGAGCAGCACGCACCGGTAGGCGGCCCAGTGCAGGCGCTCGGTGTCGGTCAGCACCCCGTCGAGGTCGAACAGCACGGCGCGGATCACGGCGGCTCCCGTCCCGTCACAGCACCCAGCCCGTCAGCTTGCCGTAGACTTCCCGCCACCTGTGATAGCGCTCCTCGTACTCGGCCATCTCCCCCGGCACGGGGTCGACCTGCCGGCGCCGGGTCATCGCCGCCACCGCCTGCGAGACGTCGGCATGGAGCCCGGCGCCGACCGCGGCCAGGATGGCGCAGCCGAGGCTCGCGCTCTCGACCACGGTCGCGACCGCGAGCGGCACGCCGAGCGTGGTCGCGAGCAGCCGCGCGAGCGTCGGGCTCTGCGCCATGCCGCCGCTCACGGTGAGAACGGGAATCGGCCGGCCCGTCGCCGCGCTGAGCTGCTCGCAGTTGCCGCGAATCGCGAAGGCCACGCTCTCGAGAAAGGCATGCAGGATCTCCCCGCGCAGCGGCCGGTCGACGTGCAGCAGCGGGAAGCGGAAGAGCATGCCGGCGGGCTTGAGGGGGTTCAACTCGCGCAGGTTGAAGATCACCGGCCCGAGGTGGCAGTAGACCTGCCGCGGTGCGGACTCGAGGCTCCGCATCGCCTCCTCGGCGCCGGCGTACGCGCTCGCGCCCGACGTGCCGAACATCAGCTCGAGCAGCCAGCGGTAGGCGTCGCCCGTGTCGCCCGCGTTGCTCTCGAGCACCCAGCGTTCGGGCACCACGTGGCAGCTCGTCCAGAGGTTGCCGCGCGGGTCGATGAGCGGGCGGTCGATCACCGTCTGCACCGGGCTCGTCGTGCCGAGCACCGCCCCCGTCTCCCCCGTCTCGTGCACGCCGGAGCCGAGGAGCGCGCTCTCCGTGTCGGCGCCGCCCGCGAACACGGGCGTCCCCTCGGGAATGCCGGTCTCGGCGGCGGCGCGTGCGGTCACGCGGCCGACGCAGGTGCCCGGCGCGCGCACCTCCGGCAGGATGGCCGGCGGGATGTCGAGCGCGTCGAGGATCTCCGCCGACCACTCGCGGCGGGCGACGTCGTAGAGCATCGACTCGCCCGCGTTGGAGGGCTCCGCGACGGCGACCCCCGAGAGCAGGTAGGTGATCCAGTCGTTCAGCATCAAGAGCCGCGCCACGCGCGAGCCGTCGTGGTGCTTGCGATACCAGACGTAGCGCGCGACGGGGAAGATGTAGGGCGGCGCATGGCCGGTGATGCGATGGAGCCGCTCGGCGCCGATCCGCTCCTCCACCTCCATCCCCTCCGCGAAGGCGCGCGCATCGAGGTTCGGGCCGGCGTAGAGCACCTCGTCGGCGGCATCGAGAAAGACGCAGCCCTCCCGCTGGCTGGTGGCGATGACGCCCCGGACCTGCGCGCCGGCCGGCAGCGCGGCGACCGTCGTCCGCGCACAGCGCGCGAGCGCGCCCCAGAAGGCCCGGGGATCGAGGTCGAAGCCGCGCACGAGGGGCACGTCCGGGTTCGTGAACAGCCGGTAGCGGAACGGCTCCTGCGCGGACGCGAGCGGACGGCCACCCCGGTCGAAGGCGACCGAGCGGCCGGAGCCGGTGCCGGCGTCGAGTGTGACGACGCAGTCCACGGTGCGCTCAGCGCCGCCCGTCGAGCACGGCCGGGTTCGCGATCCAGCGCGGCCGCTCGCCGCGCAGATAGCGCTCGATCGCGTCGACGACGATCGCGCTCTGATGCCGCACGACGTCGACCGTGGCGCCGCCGATGTGCGGCGTCACCACGACCGACGGCAGGGCGAGGAAGCGGTGGCCGGGACGCAGCGGCTCGTCGCTCAGGACGTCGAGCGCCGCGCCCGCGAGCCGCCCGTCGCGCAGCATCTCGTAGAGCGCGTCCTCGTCGGCGAGGTGCGCACGCGCCGTGTTGATCAAGAACGCCGAGGGCTTCAGCATGGCAAGCCGGCCGCGGGAGAGGAGCCCGTGCGTCTCGGGCATGAGCGGCGCGTGCAGCGACACGATGTCCGCCTCGCGCAGCAGGTCGTCGAGCTCGACCAGCGCGACGCCGGGCGGCACCTCGGCGGGATGCGGATCGGCCGCGATCACGCGCGCCCTGAACGCGAGGAGCCGTCTCGCCACCTCGCGCCCGACGGCGCCGAGGCCGACGAGCCCGATGGTGAGGCCGCCGAGCTCGAACCCGGTGAAGCTCGTGTAGAGCGCGAGGAAGTCGGCCGCGCTCTCGAGCCGGACATCCCCTCCGCGGAACGCCTCCTGGATCGCGGGCAGCCGCCGGGCGAGCATCAGCATGAAGGCGAGGGTCAGGTCGGCGACGGCGTCCGCGTTGCGCCCCGGGGCGTGGAACACCGGCACGCCCTTGGCGGTGGCCAGCTCGAGGTCGACGTTCACCGGGTCGCCCCGGCAGCAGCCGATCATGCGGAGCCGGCACCCGTTCAGCACCTCGGCGTGCACCAGGTCCGCCTCGACGATCAGCACGTCGGCCCCGACCTCGCGGATGTGGGCGGCGAACTCGGCGCCGTCGAAGTGGATCGTCCCGCGCTCCTTCCAGTCCTCGTGCACGACCTCCATGAGGCGTTCGAGGCGCGCCCGTGCGCGCGGGTCGAAGGAGGCCGTGATCAGGGCCCGCATCGGCGTTTCAGGCCGCCAGCAGCCGGTGCACCAGCTCGATCACGTGCCGGCGCACCTGCTCGCGGATCGGGGCCGTGTGCACGCTGCCACCGAGGAGGCTCCGATAGGCGGTGCTGTCGAGCAGGTAGACGAGCAGCACGGAATGCACGGAGAGCATGAAGAGGCGCGACTCCGCATCGCTGAACGGGCGTCCGAGCCGCGCGAGCCACGCCGAGAACTGCTCCCAGCTCGGAGCCAGCACGTCGCGCTCGATGCCGAGGTCGGCGTCCGCGTCGTCGATGATGCGGCGCAGGAGGAGCTTCGGGACGTTCGGATTGCCCGCGAAGAAGTCGAAGAGCGCCCCCATGGCGACGTCGACGACGGCCCGCCGGTCGCGGCGGCGGCCGAGGAGCGGTGGCAGGGTGTTCTCGAGCAGGTCGACGATCTGGTCGAAGACGTTGCGAAAGACGGCGAAGTAGAGCGTCTCCTTCGATTCCCAGTGATAGTGGAGGCTCGAGATGTTCACCCCGGCGCGCGCCGCGATGTCGCGCGTCGAGGCACCCTCGTAGCCCCTGGCGGCGAACACCTCCTCAGCCGCCCCGAGGATGCGCGCCTTGGTCGAGCCCGGCGCCTCACGCGCCTTCTGCAGCGCCGATTTGATCCCGTCACCCGCGGTGATTCAATCGATTGACCCAGACGCTATCGCGCGTGCCCGCGGGAGTTGTCAAGGTCGGTTGACTCCTCCCGCGCGCGCTTCCCATACTCCGGCATGGGAGCGGGCCGGGCGTACGAGGACGAGCTGCGTGCCTCGTTGGACACCATGCTGCGGGAGGCAGGGGACTACTTCGCCATGGGAGGCCGCCTGCACGAGACGGTGCGGCGGCTCGCGTCCCGCCTGGAGGCCGAGGGGATTGCGTATGCGCTGCTCGGGGCAATGGCGCTCGGCCGGCACGGCTACGTCCGGATGACGGACGATGTCGACGTGCTGCTCACGGGCGAGGGCCTCGAGCGGTTCCGCGAGCGGCTGGCAGGCCGTGGCTACGTCGGCACGCACCCAGGGGCGACGCGTTCGTTCCGCGACACGGAGTCAGGTGTTCGCGTCGAGATCCTGGTGACCGGCGAGTACCCGGGGGACGGGAAGCCCAAGGCGGTCGCGTTCCCTGATCCGCGCGCGGCGGCAACCGAGGTAGAAGGGCTGCGCGTTCTTACGCTCCCCAGGCTCGTCGAACTCAAGCTCGCCTCCGGGATGAGCGCCCCGCACCGCCTGCGGGATCTTGCCGACGTCCAGGAGATCATCAAGGCCCGCCAGCTCGATGACGGGTTCGCTCTCGAGCTGGACCAGAGTGTTCGTCCGACGTACCTCGACCTGCTGCGCGCCGTACAATCCGCGCCCTCGTAGCACACGCTGAGCCGCCGTCCGGCCGCGCCATACGCGCGCCGCCGGCGCAGCCCTCAGTGAACGATCTTCTTGCGCAGCGCGAAGCGCACGATCTCCGCAGTGTTGTGGAGATCGAGCTTCTCCATGATGTGCTTGCGGTGCGTCTCGACCGTGTTGATGCTGACCGACAGCAGCGCCGCCACTTCCTTGTTCGTCTTCCCCTCGGCGATCAGCTGCAGCACCTCGCGCTCGCGGTCGGTGAGCAGCGCGAGGTTGTCCTCCACGTCCTGTCCCGCGGCGTCGCCGAGATACCCTTCGAGCAGGACCTTCGACACCGCCGGGCTGAAGAAGGAGCCGCCGCGTCCGATGGCCTTGATGGCCTTCAGCAGGTCCAGGTCCTCGGAGTCCTTCAGCAGATAGCCGCGCGCGCCGGCTTTCAAGGCCTGACGGACGTACACGTCGTCGGCATGCATGGTGAGGATGAGGACCCTCGTGCCGTCGTTGCGCTTGATGATCTGGCGGGTGGCCTCGATGCCGTTCAGCTCCGGAAGGGCGATGTCCATGACGACCACGTTCGGATGGATGCGCTGCGCGAGCTCGGTCGCCGTGCGGCCGTCGCCCGCCTCGCCGACGATCTCGATCTCCTCGTCGGACTCGAGGAGCCGCCGCAGGCCCTGTCGCACGACCGTATGGTCGTCAACCAAGAGGACTCTGATCTTTCCCATGATGCTTGCCTTCCCGGCTGCTTCTCACCACGGCTGGCTGGTCAGCCGCTGGCAGAGGTTCCCTCCCCTGTTGGTCCCTTGTCAAGGCCTCTTTCGATGCCGTCCTTTGGCGGGCCTCCCTCCCCCCCTCGCACTCCGCCAGCCGCCGGGCGAGCTCCTCGGCCCGCGCCTCGTGATGCCGCAGCGCGGCGATCTCCTTTACCATGGCGGCGAGCCTGCGGTCGGCAGCGCGGCGCGTCGACTCGAGCTGCTTGGCATGTCGGCGGCGCTCGGTCTCGAGCGCCGCCGAGAGGCGCGCGACCTGACTTTCGAGCTCTTGCACGGTGCGCGCAGGCGGCGTCGTACGGGCGGGCTTCCGAGGCGGCTTGGCCGGTGGACGACGGGACGGCACGTCAGTACAGCCGCGGCGCGCCGGGCGGCCGCGTCTTCCACCGTTTGTGCATCCAGAGCCACTGCTCCGGATGGCGCCGGACCATGTCCTCGAAGACGGCCGAGAAGCGCTGCGTGTTGCGCACGACGTCGGCTCGGGGATCGCCCGTCCGCTCGACCTGCATGATCGGCAGGACGTGCACCCGATGGCGGGCGCTCCGTCCCTCGCGCACGATGAAGGCGGGGACGATCGGCGCGTCGGTCCTGAGCGCGATGCGCGCGAGGCCCGCGTTGGTGCTCGCCGGGACACCGAAGAAATCGACGAACACGCCGAGCCCGCGCGTCGAGTTCTGGTCGAACGGCAGCACGAGCAGCCCGCGCTCGTGCAGGGCCGCGAGCACCGCGCGCGCCGCGTGACGCTTGCGGATCGTCCGGGTCCCGGCGCGGGCACGGAGCGCGTTCAGCCATCGATCGAGCAGCGGGTTGGCGATCGTGCGATGCACCATGTGGACGGGGTGTCCGCGCATGCCATGCGCGAAGACGAGGAGCTCCCAGTTGCCGAAGTGGCCGCTCAGCACGAGCACGCCCGTGCTTCGTTCCCACGAGGTCGCCTCGCGCCACCATTCCTCGTCGGCGAAGCGGACCATGTCGCGCAGGCGCTCGGCCGAGAGCCGCGGGAGATGCGCAAGCTCGACCGCCATCCGGCCGAGGTTCAGGAACGACGCGCGCAGGATGCGGCGCCGCTCGCGAATGGGCTTCTCGGGGAACGCGATCTCCAGGTTTCGCATCCCGACGCGGCGATGCCGCCGATCGAGCAGGTAGGCGACCAGGGCTGCGAGTTCGCCCACGCGCAGCGCGGCCCCGAGCGGCAACGCCGCGAGCGCGCCGAAGGCCGCACGGAGCGCGAGGTACTCGAGCCAGTCGCGCCCACCTGGTTGCGACTCGCCGCCCACCGTGGCGCGCATGCGGCGACGCCGCGCCGGCACGGGAGCGAGCGTCCGCTCGGCGATCGCGGCCATGGCGGCCGTCTACATGACGGTACCCCTCCCCTGCAAGGCGCAATCAACGGGGCGACGTTGGGTTGCCTTCCGCCGAGGCGCTGTGGTATCGGTTTTGGTGCTCGCTGGTCGTTGAGGAGAAGGCAGTTCCGTCTGACCCTCAAGTTATCCGGCGCAGTCAGTAATCAGGGAGGACGCAACTGTGGCCCAAGGTAAGGTGAAGTGGTTCAACAGCCAGAAGGGGTACGGATTCATCACCACCGACGAGGGTGAGGACGTGTTCGTGCATTACTCGGCGATCGGGGGCTCGGGCTTCCGGACGCTCGAGGAAGGGCAGCGCGTGTCGTTCGAGATCACGCAAGGTCCCAAGGGCCTGCAAGCGGCCAACGTCAGCAAGGTCGCTTGACGGCGCCCGGGCGCCCCGCGCGCGACTCTGCCGCGCGCGGTAGCTAGACGGCTCTAGAACTCGATCAGTACCTTGCCCTGGGCCGTGGGGCGCGTGAGCGCCTCGAATGCTCGAGGTGCGTCCTCGACGCCCACCACGTCGGTGACCAGGGGATCGACGTCGAGCCGACGCTCCTCGAGCGCGGCGAGGGCAACCGCGAACTCGGCCTTGGCATAGCCGAGCGCGAAGCGCACCACGAGCTCCTTCAGCACGGCCAGGCCGGGAACGATCTCGTCGGCGCCGAAGCAGACGCCGAGGACGACCACCGTGGCGCGCACGCCCGCCTGCGCGAGCGCGTCGTTCAACGTGCCACGGACGCCGACGCACTCGAACACCACCGCGGGGTCGCGGCCGGTCAGCGCCTGCACGCGCGAGCCCGCATGCTCCCGTCCCGGCTGCACGGTCGCCGCCGCGCCGAGGCGGCGGGCGAGCGCGGCGCGACCCTCGGCGGGCTCCGAGACGACCACGGTGGCCCCCGCCGCGCGACACCAGAGGAGCGTCGTCAAGCCAATGGGACCGCCGCCCATGACGAGGCAGGGGGTGCCGGCGCCGACCGGCGCCATGCGGACCCCGTGCAGCGCGACCGCCAGCGGCTCGACGAGGGCGGCGGCACGAAAGCCGACGCGCTCCGGGATGCGCAGGCAGCTCGCGGGGTGGACACGCACGTACTCGGCATAGGCGCCGGGCAGGTCGCCGAGGCCGATCGAGCGCACGGCGGCGCACCGGATGCCGTCGCCCGCCAGGCAGGCGGCGCACTCCCCACAGGCCATGTAGGGCAGCGCCACCACCGGCTCCCCGAGCCGCCAGCCCGACACACCGGACCCGAGCGCCGCCACCTCGCCGGCGAACTCGTGGCCCATGACCGTGCCGGACGGGAGGGTCTCCGCCGCATGCAAGTCCGAGCCGCAGATGCCACAGTCACGCACCCGGACGAGCAGCTCGCCGGGCTCCGGTTCGGGGCGCGGGACCTCCTCGACGACGAGACGGCCCGCCTCTCTCAGCACCGCGGCGCGCACCGGACCCTCCCTGTGAGGGCCGGGACGCTACACCTCGGCTCGCGAGCGCGTCAACCCGGAGGAAACTCATCAGCGCGCGAGCGGGCGCCACGCGCCGGCGTGGATCCAGCGCACGTAGGCGGCCAGCGCGCGGACGTCGTCCTCGGGGAGGAAGCGGCCGAAGGCTGCCATCTTGATCGCCTGGCGACGAAAGAAGAACGCGCTGATCGGGTGCTCGGTGATTCGCCGGATCTCGCCCTCCGCGATCCAGTGCCAGAGCTCCTCGTCGCTGCGCACGAGGTCGTCGAAGTCCGCACCCCAGTAGCCCGGCACGTAGCCCTTGAGCGAGCCCGGGTTGGGTACGCCACCAGCGCCGAGCGGACCGTGGCAGGCGAAGCAGCCGAGCTCCGTGGCGAGATCCGCGCCGCGGGCGGCGAGGGGCTCCTCGGGTAGCACCTGGCCGGAGGCGGCGCGCAGATAGGCGACCAGGTCCTCGAGCTCGGCGGCGCTCAGGTAGCCGCGGAACGCAGGCATGCGGTGCGCCGCCGCCTCCATGCGGGCCCGGTAGTCCGGGTTCTCGCGCTTGCGGCGGGGCGCGCCGTCGAGCACGTACTCGCGCAGGTCGTCGGCGCTCTTGACGAACATCATCTGGGTCTGTCCGGTGAAGGGCGGCACGCTGCCTTCCTCGCTGCCCGGGTTGCGCGTGCCGCCGGTGCCGTCGGGCCCGTGACAGCCGAAGCAGCCGAGGCCCGCGGCCACGCGCCGGCCGCGTGCCGCCGGAGTGTCCTCGAGCGCGAGCACGCGTGCGCGAACGAGCGGGTAGGCGAGCCAGGCCGACTCGACGAGCGCCAGCGTGATCCACGCCCGCGCGATCAGCGTACGGATGCGCGCTCCCCACATGCTCGCCCTCGCTTGACAGCCGGACGTCGCGCGCGATTCTCTGGATCACCCCGCATGTCGTGCCGGCTCGTTCTCATGGCCCTCGTGCTCACCGCGGCGACCGCCCGCGCCCAGGGCCTGGCCGAGCTGCTGGGCGGCGTGGCGGCCAACGCGCGCTTCGACGTCCCGGCGCGCGCCGACGTGCGCATCACGCGCGACACGGCGATCAGCCGCGCCGTGATGCTGGGCCGCGGACGGGTCGTCTACTTCGAGGTGAAGGAAGGCGTGCGCGCCCTGATCCATCCGGGCAAGGCGCTGGTCCAGAGCGGCGGGCGCGCGGCTCCGGCGGTGATGGGTCTCGCCCTTCCCGCCACCGACCTCCTGCTCGAGGACCTCGCGGTGTTCACCGCCGCGACGCTGCGCACGCCGCTGGTGAGCGACGACAGCCCCGCGGGCGTCGTCGTCAACGGCGCGCCGGCCTACCCGTCGGCATACGCGTTGCTCGTCTACACCCTCGACCGCGAGCGGCGGGCCAGCGTCCGGACGCAGTACTACCGGGGCACGACCAGCAACCTGGTGAAGATCCGGCGCGACGGCGCCCTCATCCAGCTCGACGGCCACTGGCGTCCCGGCGAGGTCACCGTCGAGAACTTGCCCGAGGGTACCTCCACGCAGCTCCGCCTCGCGTGGCGGGCCGCGCCGGACGTGCCCGCCTCCCTCTTCACGCCCGCCGGACTCCGCGGCCCATCGACCATCGAGTGGCCGCCGGACTAGGGGGTCCGCTCCACGGTGACGACGGGCGCCCCGCGGACTGCCTCCGGCGCGAGGGCCGCGGCGGGCGGGCTCGGCACGTCGGCTCAGTGGAGCGTCTCGGAGCCGCCCGGGCCGCTCGGTCCCTCGTGCTCGTCGGGCCGGGGCGCTGCATGGGCCAGGGCCTCGTCGGTGGCGTAGAGGCGGAGCGCGCCGCGCACCGCGAGGCCGACGCCTTCCTGCGCGGTGCACGCCACCACCTCCGGCTCGCCGCCGCGCACGAGGGACACGAGCGCGCGCAGGTGGCCGTGCGCGACGTCGAGCACGACCTCGCTCGCCACCAGGCCCGCGGCACCGAGCTCGGCGAGCGCGAGGTCGGCGAACGGGCGCACGTCGTCGACGGGCCGCGCATCGGAGAGTTCGCGGGCGCGCGCCGGATCGAGCGGAACCGTGAGCGCTCTGCCGTCCTCGCAGCGGAGCTCGGCGCGGCCTCGACCACACCGCTGGCAGAGGCGGACCCGCACGAGCTCGAGCCGCTTCATCACGTCACCGCCCGCATAGCGCCCGGTGCGCGAGCGGTCAACCAACGAGGCCGTGACGGCCCGCGTGCTGGTCGAACGACAGCGGATCCCGGGTACGTCGCTCGGCTTGACACTCTCCGAGACCGCCGATAGAGCGGCAGGGTCGTGAAGCGGCTCCGTATCGCCCTGCTGATCGGCCTGTTCCTGGTGCCGGTCCTCGTGCACGAGCACCGCCACGACACGCTCGGTTCCAGCGCTCGGCCGTGCGCGGTGTGCGTTGCGGCGCATCACTCGCCGGCACTCGGCGCGCCCGCGGTTGCCGTCTCGTCCCCTGCCATCGCCGTCCACAGCGTCCACGCACGCCCGGCGGCGGCGCCGGCGAGGGGGGAGCGGCCGGCTCGCACCGGGCGCGCCCCACCCCGCGCCCCCGTCTCGCTCGACGTCTAGCCGCCGCCGCACCCTCGCGGGTGCGCCGGCGGTCATGGGCCGGTGCACCGGGGAGAGGAGTGAAGGCGATGGAACGCGTTCACCGAAGATGGGGCGCGGCCGCCCTGGCAGCGGTGCTCGCCATGGGCGCGCGTCGGGTCCGCGCCGAGGACGTGCCGATCGAGCAGCTCCGGCGCGAGCTGCGCGACATGCAGGGCCAGCTGGAGAAGCTCCAGGAGCAGATCAAGAAGCAGCAGCAGGTGATCGACAAGCTGAGCGCCGGGCAGCAGAAGGCGCCGGCGACCGCGGCGGCGCCTCCGCCCGCCGCGACGGCGGCGGACGAGGAGCGCCTGAAGCGGCAGGTGACCGAGCAGGTCCTGCGCCGCATGCAGCCGGCGCTCGCCGCCGCGAACAAGACCTTCCCGTCGCAGTTCAATCCGGCGATCGGGCTGATCCTCGACAACGTCTTCTCGTACAGCGAGAAGGACCGCGGCGACTTCGAGTTCCGCGCCGCCGAGCTGGGTCTCTCGGCCTCGGTCGATCCGTTCGCACGCGGCTACGCGATCATCACGGGCTCGCCCGACGGGTTCGACGTGGAGGAGGCGGCGATCGTGACCACGTCGCTGCCCTACAACCTGACGCTCAAGGGCGGCCGCTTCTTCGCGGACTTCGGGCGTCTGTCGAAGTTCCACGACCACGACCTGCCGTTCGTGAACCGGCCCATTGCCCTCGACCGGTTCATCGGCGGCGAGTCGCAGGCCGACGGGGTGGAGCTGAGCTACCTGGTCCCCCTGCCCCAGTACCTGACCCTCACGGCGGGAGCGTACAACAAGCTCGGCGCGGAGAACGACCGGGTCAGCAACACGGCGCCACGTGACTTCTCGCAGTTCACCTACCTCGGCCGCGCCGCCACGTTCTTGAACCTGAACGACGCCAACAGCATCGACCTCGGCACGAGCTACGCCTACACGCCCGAGGTGAAGGTGGACAACGGCGCGAGCCGCCACCTGGCCGGCATCGACCTCACCTACCGCTACATCCCGCTCAGCCAGGCCTCGTATCGCGGGCTCATCTGGGGCAGCGAGTTCCTCTACAACCAGGAGGACCGCCCCGTCGGCGGCTTCCCCGCGGCCGAGCCCGCGCTCAGCCTGGCGCGCGGCCTCGGTCTCCCGCCCGCCGCGCCGGCGGTGGCCGACCCGCCGGCGTCGCTCGTCTTCAAACGACGGGACGCGGCGAGCTTCTACAGCTACCTCGAGGCGCGGCTCTCTCGGCGCTTCCATCCGGGCTTCCTGTTCGACTGGGTCCAGGACGTCGACCACGTTACCGGCGATACCAAGGGGTACTCGCCCTACCTCACGATCTGGGCCTCCGAGTTCCAGCGCTTCCGGCTCCAGTACACGCGCCTCGATGCCCCGGAAGGCCACGACAACCAGTTCTTCCTCCAGTGGACGGTGATCCTCGGCAGCCACGTGCACGGCTTCCGCGATCGATAGGAGTCATGACCATGATGCGTCTCATCCGATTGCCTTTCGTGCTGAGCTTGGCCCTGCTCGCCGCCGCCGCGACCGGCGCCGACAAGCTCAAGGTGGTGACCACCATCCCCGACCTCGCCGACATGACCCGCCAGATCGGCGGCGACCAGGTCGACGTGACGAGCCTCGCCACCGGCGTCGAGGACATCCACGCCGTGCCGATGAAGCCGAGCTTCGCCGTGACGCTGAATCGCGCCGACGCGGTCGTGCTCCTCGGTCTGGAAGCGGAGCACGCCTTCCTCCCCGCGCTGCTCGAGGCGGCGCGCAACCCGAAGATCCTGCGCGACACGCCCGGCTACATCGACTGCTCCGTCTACATCACCCCGCTCGACGTCCCGACCCGCATCGACCGCTCCCTCGGCGATGTGCATCCCATGGGCAACCCGCACTACAACGTCGATCCGGTGATGGGGAAGGAGGCGGCGCGGGCGATCGCCGACGGGCTGTCGCGGCTCCGCCCCGAGCACGAGGCCGACTTCAAGAAGAACCTCGCCGCCTTCGAGGCGAAGCTCGACGCCGCGATCGCGCGCTGGGAGCGCGAGGCGGCGCCGCTTCGGGGGAAGAAGCTGGTGAGCTATCATCCCGATCTCATCTACTTCGCCGAGCGTTTCGGCATGGAACCGGTGGGCACGATCGAGATCCGGGCGGGCGTCGACCCGACGCCGGGGCACATCGCCGACCTCGAGGAGCGCATGCGCCGCGAGAAGGTGGACCTGGTCGTGCGCGAGCTGCACTATCCGGCGGGGCTGGCGGAGACGGTCGCGCGGGCGACCGGCGCGAAGCTGGTCGAGCTGCCGGTGATGACGGGCGGCGTCCCCGAGGCCAAGGACTACATCAGCTTCATCGACTACGACCTGCACACGATGCTGAAGGCCGTGCAGGGGAGCTGATGCCGGGCGCTCTCCTGACCTTGCGCGACGTGAGCCTCGGCTACGAGGGCCGCCCCGTCCTCCAGCATCTCACGCTCGCCATCGAGCGGGGCGAGTTCCTCGCCCTCCTCGGCCCCAACGGCGCCGGCAAGACCACCCTGCTGCGCGGGCTCGTCGGGCTCATCCCGGTGCTCGCCGGCGAGCTGACCTACGGGCTCGACCGCCGCGCGAGCCCGCCGGGATACGTGCCGCAGCGGGACACGCTCGACCCGATCTTCCCGCTCTCGGCGCTCGAGGTCGTCGTGATGGGGACGTACGCGCGCCTGCGCCCCCTGCGCCCCGTCGGCGGGCGCCAGTGGCGGCTCGCGGCCGAGTGCCTGGCGCAAGTGGGACTCGCGGCGCTCGCGCCGCATCCTTTCTGGTCGCTGTCGGGCGGCCAGAAGCAGCGCGTCCTGATCGCGCGTGCGCTCGCCGCCGAGCCGGAGCTGCTCCTCCTCGACGAGCCGACGGCCGGCGTCGACCCGGGCGCCTCGGCGGCGATCATGGAAACGATCACGCGCCTCAATCGCGAGCGCCGCCTGACCGTCGTCCTCGTGACGCACCAGCTCCGGCTCGTCCGGCCGGTCGTCCAGAGCGTCATCTGGGTCGACGCAGGCAGCGCCACCAAGGGCCCGACGGAGGTGATGCTGGCCCCGGAGCGGATCGCCGACGTCTTCGGCGCGCTGGCGGCCGGCGGATGAGCGCGCTCGCCGAGATCCTGAGCCCGGACTTCCTCCTGCGCGACGCGCTCTTCGGCAGCATCCTCGTCGGCGTCGTCTGCCCGCTCGTCGGCGCCTACTTCGTCCTGCGCCGGATGATCTTCCTCGGCGTCGCCCTCCCGCAGCTCTCGGCCGCCGGCATCGCGTCGGCATTCGTCGCCTTTCAATTCCTCGTCGGGCCGCACGAGCACGGCCAGGTGAGCGAGCGCGCCCTCGCCATGGCGGGCTCGTTCGCCTTCACCCTCGGCGGCCTGCTCGTGCTCGCCGCCTTCGAGCGCCAGGGAAAGGAGACGGTCGAAGCGCGGATCGGCGTCACCTACGCGGTCGCGGCCGCGCTCACCATCCTCTTCCTCGCCGCCGATCCGCACGGCGACGCGCAGATGGTGAACCTGCTGAAAGGCGACATCCTCGCGACGACCTCGACGAGCCTGGCCGTGCTGGTCGGGGTGTTCGGCGCGGTCACTGCCGTGCTCTTCGCCTTTCGCAAGGAGTTCCTCCTGGTCTCCTTCGACCGCGACCTCGCCGTCGTCTTCGGAAAGCGCGTTGGCCTCTGGGACGGGCTCCTCTACCTCCTGATCGGCGTGACGATCTCGCTCGGCGTGATGACCGCGGGCCCGCTCGTGACCTTCGGCTTCCTCGTCGTCCCGCCGCTGACGGCGCGTCTCGTGACCCGCCGGATGCTGTCCTTCTCGCTCGTCGCGGCGGTGCTGGGGGGCGCCTCGGCCTTCGGCGGCTTCTACCTCGCCTACCGAATCGACCTGCCGCTCGGCCCGGCGGAGGTGGCCCTCGCGAGCCTGCTCCTCGCGTTGGTCGGGGCCGGGACCGCGCTCCGGCGGGCGGTCGGCCGCCTGGCGTCGTGAGCGCGGTCCTTCCCCTCTGCTTCACCGCCTCCGGCGCCGCGGCGCTCGCGCTCGAGCTGCTCTGGATGCGCTCGGCCGGGCTCGTCCTCGGCGCCACCGCCCCGACGGTCGCCACCGTCCTCGGCTGCTACTTCGCCGGGCTCGGTCTCGGGGCGGCCGCCGGGTGCAGGCCGTCGGCCCGCCCGGTCCGGCGCTATGCGCTCCTGGAGCTCGGCGCGGCAGCCGCGACGCTCTGGTCGGTCGCCGTGCTCCACGCCCTCGCCCTCCCCGCTGCGCAGCCGGCGCTCGCCGCGGGTGGTGCCGCGGCGCGGGTCGGCGCGGTCGCCGTGGCCGTCCTGCCCGCCACGATCTGTCTCGGCGCGACGCTGCCCGCCATCGGCGACGCGCTCGTCCTGCCGGGCGCCGTGGGATGGCGAGGCGGGCTGCTCTACGCCCTCAACACGCTCGGCGGCGCCGTGGGGATCGGGGCGATGGGCTTTGGCCTGCCGGCGGCGGTCGGCGTGCAGGCGAGCTACGGCGTCGCGACGGCGACCAGCGCGCTGGCCGGGATGCTCGCGCTCGCGGTCGGCGAGTCGGGGACGGCCGCCCCGCCGGTTGCCCGGGAGCCAGGGCGTCCGGCGCGCCTCCATGCCGCCGCTGCCGGCGCTGGCGCGGTGGGCCTCGCGCTCGAGGTGCTCTGGACGCGCTTGTTCGCGCAGGTCCTCCACAACTCGGTCTACTCCTTCGCCGCCGTGAGCCTGGTCTTTCTCGTCGCGCTCGCCTCGGGTGCGGCGCTCGGCGCCGTCACCCTCCGCCGCGTCTCCGGCGCGTCGGTCGCCACCGCCAGCCTGATCGCGGCCGCACTGGCAACGAGCGGTGGCGTCTGGGTCTTCGTCCGCGCCACGGACGGCCTCGCCTACGTCGGCATGCGGACGGGGCTTCTCGAGTACGTCATCCGCATCGTCGGGATCGCGGCCGCGACGGCCGGACCCGCCGCGCTCGCTTCCGGGGCGGTCCTCCCCGCCCTCTGGGCCGCGTTCGGCGACCGGCGCGGTGCGGCGCGCCCGATCGGGGAGCTCGCGGCGGCGAACGCTCTCGGAGCCGCGGCGGGCGCCCTCACCGCGGCCTTCGTGATCGTGCCGACGGTCGGCCTCCGCGCCGGCTTCCTCCTGGCGGCCGCCACCTACCTCGTCCTCGCCGGAGCGGTCGCGCCGGGACGGGGAGCGCTTCGCGCCCTCGCCGGCGCGGCGTTGCTCGCCGTCGTCCTGCTCGATCCAGCGCGCGCACCGATCACGCACCTCGCCGCGGGCGAGACGCTGCGCGCGGAGGCGGAAGGCGCCGGCGGCATCGTCACGGTCGTCGACACGGGCGAGGACCTCCAGCTC
Source organism: Deltaproteobacteria bacterium (assembly GCA_005888095.1). GTDB lineage: Bacteria > Desulfobacterota > Binatia > DP-6 > DP-6 > DP-3. The sequence goes on from VBKF01000093.1 coordinate 63,133, forward strand.
CGGCTGGACAACTACTACGTGCTCGGCGGCAGCGCGGCGGCGCGCAACGAGCGCCGGCAGGGCCTCGTGCCGCTGCTGCTCCATCCGAGCCCGCACCGTGCCGCGTTCATCGGCATGGCGACCGGGATCACCGCGAGCGCCGCACCGGCCCTCGGTGTCGACGAGACGGCGGTCGTCGAGCTCGTCCCGGAGGTCGCGGCCGCGGCGCGCGTGCACTTCGGAGCGTGGAACGGCACGCTCCTCGGTCGGCCCGCCGTCCGCCTCGTCGTGGAGGACGGTCGTCGCTGGCTGGCCGCGACCGCCGACCGCTTCGACGTCGTCGTCTCCGACCTCTTCATCCCCTGGCATGCCGGCGCCGGGAACCTCTACGCGCGCGAGATGTACGACGCGGCCGCCGCGCGCCTCGCCCCGGGGGGGCTCTTCTGCCAGTGGCTGCCCCTCTACCAGCTGACGCGCGAGGAGTTCGACATCATCGCGCGGACGTTCCTCGCCGTCTTCCCGCGGGTGAGCCTGTGGCGCGACGACTTCTACCCCGACCGCCCGGTCGTCGCCCTGGTCGGCGGGCGCGGCCACACGGGACCGGACCTCGCCGGCGTCGGCGCGCGTCTCGCGGCCCTGCCCGACTGGGCCCGGGACCCGTTGCTCGCCACCCCGCAAGGCCTGGCGATGCTCTACCTCGGCGAGCTGTCGGCGCTCCCCGACGTCATCCCCCCGGGACCGCTCAACTCCGACGATCGACCGCTGATCGAGTTCCTCGCCCCGCGCCTCACGCGCATCAATTCCGCGGGCGACAAGGACTGGTTCACGGGCGACGCCCTTGCCGCATTCACCGACGAGCTCGCCGCCCGCGCCAGCACCGGCTCCCCCGACCTCGACGCCGCGCGATCGGCCGGTGCCGCGCTCTACCGCTACGCGCTGGCCATGGAGCGGCACGACCAGGCGGCGGCCGCCCGTTTCGAGGCCGACGTGCGCCGCCTCGTGCCGGACGTCATCGCGAACGCGGAGGCGCCGGGCGCCACCCTGGCCGACGCGCGCCGCACGCTCTCCGCGCTTCGCGACGAGCAGGAGCACGTCCGCCACGCCCTCGACGCCATGCGGCGACGGCTCGAGTCGCTCGACGACGCCACCGGAGCCCCGCCGTGAGACACCAGCTCGCGCTTCTGGCTCTTGCTCTCGGCTGTGCGCACCCGGTCGCCGCCCCGCCACCGCCCGAGCTGTCCCGCACGGTGGCCGTCCTGACGCCGAACAACTTGACCGGCGACCCGCTTCTCGTGGCGGGCGCCTCCTTCTTCGAGAAGTACGCCGCCCCGAGCGCGCGCGTCACGGTGTCCGACGTGCTCGCCGCCGAGGCACGCCTCCAGCTCGCGCGGCGCGGCTTCGACGTCGTACCGGCCGAGACGGTGGAGGGCGGGACGCGCGGCCGGGCGCCCGGCAGCGCCCGGGCCGCGGGCGAGCTGGCGAAGCAGGCCGAGCTGCCGGGGCTCGCGCTCTACCTCGAGATCCGGCGCTGGGACCCCGATGCGCCGACGCATCCGGCCTTCGTGCTCGTCGGTCTCGCGGCGAGCCTCGTCGATCCCGCGAGCGGCCGCGTCCTGTGGAGCGCGGACCACCCCGTCCGGCCGGTGCCCACGCCCGGCGAGGTGGCGGTCGGGCCGGCGTACGTCACCGCCGCGCGCAAGGTCATGGAGGAGCTGCTCGCGCCCCTCGGGGCGGAGCGCCCGCCGGCGTCGTGACCCGCGCGTACCACACCGGTACGACGAAGAGGTTCAGCCAGGTCGACGTGAAGAGCCCGCCGACGATGACCAGCGCCATCGGCTGCTCGATCTCCCCGCCGGCGCGCCCGCCGAGCAGCAGGAGCGGCAGCAGCGCGATACCGGTCACGAGCGCCGTCATGAGGATCGGCGCCAGCCGGTCGGCGGCCGCCCTGACCAGCCCGGCATGGTCGAGCACCCGGCCGTGCGCGCGCTCCACCTGCTGGAAGTAGGCGATCAGCACGATGCCGTTGCGGATGGTGATGCCGAAGACGGTGACGAACCCGACGATCGCGCCGAGCGAGAGCTGCCCGCCGCCCGCCAGCAAGACGGCGGCGAGCCCGCCCACGAACGCGAGCGGCACGTTCACCATGGTGAGCGCGGCGAGCCGCGCCGAGCGGAAGTCGAGGACGAGAAGGACGAAGATGCCGAGCAGCGCGAGGACGCCGAGGCCGACGAGCCGCTGGCGCGCCGCCGCGGCGGCCGCGTACTCGCCGCCCACCTCGGCGTAGACGCCCGCCGGCAGTGCGGTCGCCGCCACGGCGCGGCCGACGTCGTGCGCCACGGCGTCGAGCGCGCGCCCGCGGGCGTCGAGGCGCACGAGAATGGTGCGCACGCCGTCCTCGTGCATGATCGCCGTGCGCAGCGGCGCGATCTCGACGTCGGCGACGGCGCCGAGCGGCACGATCCGTCCCTCCGCCGTCACCAGCGGCAGCCGGGCGAAGCGCTCGGGGTCGGCGGCCGCGTCGGAGGCGACGCGGAGGACGACGTCGGCCTGGCGCTCGCCCTCGAGGAGGCGCCCGACCGGCACGCCCCCGAGGGCGCTGCGCACCGCGCGCTCGACGGCGGCCGCCGGCACGCCGTACTGCAGGAGATCGTCGCGGCGCGGGTGGATGCGCAAGCCGGGCGCGGCGAGCGCCCCGGGCGCGTGGAGATCCACCACGCCGGGGACCGCCGCGACCCGCTCGCTCAGCGTGGCGGCCGCCTGCTCGAGGCTCGGCAGCTCCAGCCCGCGCAGCCGGATGACCAGCTCGGCGCCGGCGCCGCCGAGCAGCTCCTCGATGCGTTCGTTCAGGAATTGCTTGATGTCGAAGGCGAAGCCGGCCACGCCGCCGGCCTCCTCCCGGAGCGCCTCGGTCACCGCCTCCGCATCGACGTCGGGTGCGAGCTGCACCATCATCTCGCTGCGCTCGGGGCCCCAGACGTCCTCCGAGAGGGTCGAGCGGCCGATCACCTGCGCCACCGAGCGCACGCCGGGGACGGCGAGGAGGCGCCTGCCCACCTCGGAGCCCACCCGGACCGACTCCGCGAAGCCCACCCCCGGCGCACCGGTCATGTGCATCACGAAGTTCGTCTCGTGGAACTCGGGCAGGAACTCGAGGTGCGTGAGAGGGCTCAGGCCGACGGCCACTGCGACGGCCGCGAGGCTGCCGGCGAGGACGGGCGCCGGGCGGGCGAGCACGCGGGCGAGCGCCCGCTCGTAGCGGCGGCGGAGCGCCGCCATGAGCCGTGGCGGCTCCGGATGGCGCGCGACGGCGCCCGGGAGCAGCACGAGCGCCAGCGCCGGCGTCACCGTGAGCGCGACGCCGAGCGAGGCGAGCGTCGCCAGCACGTAGGCGAGCGCCAGCGGGCGGAACAGCGCGCCCTCGAGACCGCCGAGCAGGAAGACGGGCAGGAAGACGAGGGCCACCATGACCGTCGCGTAGACGACGGCGCTGCGCACCTCCACCGAGGCGGCGAGCACGACGTCGAGGGGGCGGGCGCCGGCGGGCGCGCCGCGCAGCCGCCGCCAGGCGTTCTCGACGTCGATGATCGCGTCGTCCACCACCTCCCCGACGGCGATCGCGAGGCCGCCGAGCACCATGACGTTGAGGGTCGCGCCCGCCGCGCGCAGCACGGCCACGGCCGCGAGCAGCGAGAGCGGGATGGCGACCACGCTCACCATCGCCGCCCGCAGCTCGGCGGTGAAGACCAGGAGCACGAGCGTTACCAGGACGGCGCCGGCCAGGAGCGCGCGGCGCAGGTTGCCAAGGGCGTGCGTCACGAAGCTCGCCTGGCGGAACATCGTCCGCTCGACGCGCACGTCGGCGGGCAGCGCGCGCACGATCGCCTCGAGCGCGTCCTCGACCGCCGCGGTGACGGCCAGCACGTTCTGCTCGGGCTGCTTGGTGACGAGCAGCACGACGCCGGGCTCGCCGTTCACGATCGCGTCGCCCACGGCGACCGCCGGCCCCTCCCCCACGTCGGCGACCGCGGCGAGCGGCACGGGCACGTGATTCCGGCCCGGGAGCGGCGCCCGCGCGAGATCGCCGGCGCCGTGCAGCCGGCCGTCGAGCCAGGTGGGCAGCCGCTGCCCGCCGCGGTCGAGGAACCCCGAGCCGCCCGGCGCGTCCGCCGCGGCAGCGGCGGTGGCGAGGTCGTCGAGCGTCGCGCGGGCCGCCAGCAGCCGCTCCGGGGTGGTCGTCACCTGTACCTGGCGGATGCCGCCGCCGTAGATCACCACGTTGGCGACCCCCGGCACGGCCAGCAGCCGCGGGCGGATGGTCCATTCGGCCAGGTCGCGCAGGACGAGCGGCGACGCGCCGCGCATGCCGATCGCCAGGATCGTCGTCAGCGCCGAGGAGAGCGGCGAGACCGCCGGGCGCGTGCCCGGAGGCAGCTGCTCGGCGGTGAGCGCGAGCCGTTCGATCACGACCTGGCGAGCTCGGTAGGGATCGGTCCCGTAGGGGTAGATGGCGGTCAGCACGGCGAGGCCCGCGATCGACGACGAGCGCAGCGTCGCCAGCTCGGGCGCGCCGCCGAGCGCGCGCTCGAGCGGCCGGGTGACGAGGGCCTCCACGTCCTCGGCCGCGAGCCCCGGCGCCTCCACCTGGACCTCGACGATCGGCGGGGCGAACTCGGGAAAGACGTCGAGGGGGGAATGACGCGCCGCGTAGAGGCCGCCCACCAGAAGCGCCGCGGCGAGGAGGAAGACGACTTCGCGGTTACGGAGCGCCGCGCCGACGAGTCGGCCCACCATGGGCTACGCCATCAGGCCGTCGTGCAGGACTCTGGCGGCATGGGATGGGACGGCGCGAACATAGGCCAGCCCTCCCCGCGCCTCAAGCCTTCATCTGCCCTCGGGATCGACCGTCCCTCACGGCAACCGGGGTGTGACGCTCACGCACGTTGATGTAGAGTCCTCGCGTGAAGCGGGCGATCCATCTCCCCTCCGTCCGGACCTCCCTGCGCCTCCTCCCCGTCGGCAAGAAGCTCGGCCTCATCGTCGTCCTCTTCGTCTTCATCGTCGCCTGCCTGCTCATGCTCGCCAACGCGCAGATGGAGATCCTGTCGGCGGTGCGGGCCTACGTGGGCGGCGAGGGCCTGTGGTCGAAGGGCGAGAAGGACGCCGTCCACCATCTTGCGCGCTACGCCGACACGCGACACGAGCGCGACTACCGCCGGTATCTCGCCGCCATCGCCGTGCCGCTCGGCGACAAGCAGGCGCGGCTCGAGCTCGGGAAGCCCAGGCCGGATCTCCACGTGGTGCGGCAGGGATTCGTCCGGGGGCGCAATCATCCTGACGACGTCGGCCGCCTGGCGATGCTCTTCCGGCGGTTCCGCCACGAGAGGTACATGGCGAAGGCGATCGCCATCTGGACCGCCGGCGACCGCTACATCGCCGCGATCGCCGAGCGGGGCGAGGCGCTCCACGCCGAGATCGGCTCCGGCCGGCCGAATGCGGAGCGCGTCGGCGCGCTCCTCCGCGAGATCAGCCGGCTCGACCAGCGCGTGACGCCGCTCGAGGACGCCTTCTCGCGCACGCTCTCCAAAGGGGCACGGCACGTCAAGCGGCTGCTGCTCGAGATCACGGTGCTGATCGCCGCGCTCCTGCTGAGCAGCGGCGTGCTGCTCTCCTGGATGATGCTGCGGCACATTCGCGCCTGGGAGGCGCGCTACCGCCACCTCCTCGACACGGCCAACGACGCCATCATCGTGGCCAGCCTCGAGACCGGCATCATCCTCGACGCGAACCGCAAGACCGAGGAGCTGCTCGGCGTCCCGGTGAGCCGCATCCTCGGCACGCGCCAGGCGGAGCTCCACCCTGAGAGCGAGCAGGACACGTACCGGCGCCTCTTCGCGGAGGAGGTCCGCACCGGCCATGCGACCAACGGCGACCTGCATCTCCGCCGCGCGGACGGGCAGCTCGTGCCGGTCGAGATCAGCGCCGCGGTCACGGAGCTCGGCGGACGGGCCGTCGTGCAGAGCATCTTCCGGGACATCACCGAGCGCACGCGCGCCGACCGGGCGCTGCGCGAGAGCGAGGAGCGCTATCGCGGGCTCTTCGAGGACGCCAACGACCTGGTCTACACGCACGACCTGGCGGGCAACTTCACGTCGATCAACAGGGCGGCCGAGCGGATCACCGGCTACCCGGCGACCGAGGCGACCCGCGTGAACCTTGCCCAGATCGTCGCGCCCGAGCACCTGGAGCTCGCCCGCGAGATGGTGAGCCGCAAGGTCGTGTCCGGCGGCCCGACGGTCTACGAGCTGGACGTCATCACCAGGGACGGCGGCCGCGTGCCGCTCGAGGTGAGCACGCGGCTCATGCTGCGCGACGGCAAGCCGGTGGGCGTGCAGGGCATCGCGCGCGACATCCGGGAGCGGCGGCGGATCGAGGCGGAGCGGGCAGAGCTGCTTGCCCGCGAGCAGGCCGCGCGTGCCGAGGCGGAGCTCGCGAACCGCGCCAAGGACGAGTTCCTCGCCACGCTCTCGCACGAGCTGCGGACGCCGCTCAGCGCCATCCTCATCTGGGCGCGCCTCCTGCGCTCCGGCCGGCTCGAGCCGGACGCCCGGACCCGCGCGCTCGAGGTGATCGAGCGCAACACGAAGCTCCAGGCTCGCCTCATCGAGGACCTCCTCGAGGTCTCGCGCATCATCGCCGGCAAGCTGCGTCTCGAGCTGACGCCCGTCGACCTGGCGGCGACCGTCGAGAGCGCCATCGACGCGGTCCGTGCGGCGGCCGACGCGAAGGAGATCACCCTCGAGTGCGAGCTCGACCACGGCATCGGTCCCGTGCGCGGCGATCGCAACCGGCTGCAGCAGATCGTCTGGAACCTCGTCGCCAACGCCATCAAGTTCACGCCGAGCGGCGGGCGCGTCGCCGTCCGGCTCGCGCGCGACGCGCATGACGCCGTGATCAGCGTGCGTGACACGGGCATCGGGATTCCGGCCGACTTCCTGCCGCACATCTTCGAGCGCTTCCGGCAGGCCGACAGCACGAGCACGCGCGCGCACGGGGGGCTGGGGCTCGGGCTGGCGATCGTGCGCCACCTGGTCGAGCGGCACGGCGGCACGGTGACGGCCGCGAGTCCGGGCGAGGGCCAGGGCGCCACCTTCACGGTGCGGCTCCCGGTGCCGGCGAAGGATGTCGAGGCGGGCGACGCCGCGTGGCTCAGCGGGCTCGCGCGACGCCCCGGCCCGAGCCCCCTGTCGCTCCACGGCCTCCACGTGCTCCTCGTCGAAGACGAGTCCGACATGCGCGAATCGGTGACCGTGAGCCTCGAGCTGTGCGGCGCACGCGTGACGGCCGTCGGCGCCGCGCCGGCGGCGCTCGAGATACTCGACCGCGACCCGCCCGACATCGTCCTCTGCGACATCGGCATGCCGGGCGAGGACGGCTACGCGCTGGTGCGCAAGATCCGATCGCGCGGCGCGGAGCGAGGCGGGCAGATCCCGGCGGTCGCGCTCACGGCGTATGCCCGGGACGAAGACCGCAGCCGCGCGCTCGACGCGGGTTTCCAGATCCACGTCGCCAAGCCGGTCGAGCCGACCGAGATCGCGCGCGTCGTCGCCGACCTCTGCCGCTCGACGGCGCGCGTCGGCCGGGTGGCGGCCGCGAGGGGACGGTAGGTACCGGGTCTACATCTTCTCAGACGAGCTCGTCGAGGTCCTCGATGGGGCGGCAGACCGCATGGTAGGCCGCCCGCGCGAGGCTCTCGCCGTCCGCCTCGGCGCGCGGATCGAGCGCCGTGCCGACGTGCACGGCCACCGGCAGGCTCGGTCCGGCGAGAACCCGCGTCCAGAGATGCGAGACGAGCCGGCTGTCGTCCGTCCAGTACGCGCGACGGTCGCCGTAGCGGATCGTCACCGGGACGACCGGGACGCCGAGGCGGTGGAGCAGTCGGAAGAGCCCCGGGTGAAAGGGCCCCGGCAGCCGCCGGGCGCCGGTCTTGCCTTCCGGGAACACGATGACGCTGGCGGACGCCAGGCGCCGCGCGAGCCCGCGCGCCGCCCGGACGCGGCCGCGCGGATCGTCGCGCTCGACGAACACCGACCCGACGAGCTTCGCTGCCGCGCCGACGATCCACCAGCCGGCGACGTCGGCCCGGCTCATGAAGCTCGCTCCCAGCACGCCGGCGAGGAGCGGGACGTCGAGGTAGCTGCGATGGTTGGCGACGTACACGCAGGGGCCTGGCGAGGGGATTCCTTCCGCGCGGACCTCGAGGTCGAGCCAGCGCCACGCGCGCACGCTCCAGTGCCGGAGGAAGGCGAGCGCGCGCGACGGCGAGGCGCCCCACACGAGCGCGGAGGCGCGATAGGCGACCAGGTGGACGAGCGCGCTCGCGACCGCCGCCGCCAGCCGCACGGCCCGCGCGCCGCGCCCGCGCGTCGTGACCGTCGGACGTTCCCGCTCCGGACGCTGCTCCACGACCCCGCCCGCCGGGCCACGGGCGCCGCTCATCCGCCCCGCCCGACATCGCGCGTCACGCCCTACTCCTCACCCTCTGGCGGCAGCCGCGTCGCCGAGAGCAGGCTCGCGGCGCCCGTCACGACGACCCGCGCTCCCGGCTCGACGCCGCTCGCGATCTCGACGCGGTCTCGGCGCACGATGCCGAGCTTCACCGCGCGCAGCGTGTATCGCCCTCCCGCCTCCTCGACGAAAACGACGGGCTGCGCGTCGTCGTAGACCACCGCCGTGACGGGCACCACGACCGCGTCGTGCGCGGGCCCCACCTCGAGCGTGACGGCGCCGGTCATCCCCGGGCGCAGCTGCTGCGCGGGATCGCGGACGCGCAGGCGGACCGGCGCCGTGCGCGTCGTGGGGTCCACGTAGGCCGCCGCGGCATCGACGCGCGCCGCCAGCTCGCTCGCCGGGAAGGCGTCGGGGCTGAAAGCGGCCTCGGCGCCGGAGGCGATGCGTGGGACGTCGGTCTGCGGCACGTGCGCGATCACCCACTCCTCGTCGGCGCCGAGGGGCGCGTGATCGTTCTCGCCGCCGAACGCGGCCAGCGCCTTGGCCGCACGCGCCGCCTCCGCCGACGCCGCCGCCTCCTCGGCGCGCGCCGCGTCGAGCTCCTTGCGGGGGGCGACCGCGCCCTTGGCGAGCTCCTCGAGCCGGCGGACCTGCTGCGCGGCGAGACGGAGCCGCGCCGCGGCCTGGGCGAGCTGCGTCCGGGCGTCGCGCACCTCGGCGAGCTGCTCGTCGGCCACCACCGCGCCGAAGGCGCGGACGAAGTCCCGCATCGGCTCGGCGACCGCGGCCGCCGTTTCGACGCCGGGCACGCTCGCGGACCGCTCCGCCCGCGCCCCTTCGGGCCGCTTCCGCTCCTCGCTCCGGCAGGCCACGAGCGCGAGCGTGCAGAGGAGGAGCGCCCGCGCCCTCACGGGCCCGGCTCCGCCGCGGCCTCGATCACGTCGGCCTCGGCCTCTCGCAGATCGCGCCAGGCGTCGATGGCCGCGGCGCGCGTCTGCAGCAAGCGGTCCTGCTGCAGGAGGAGGTCCGGCAGGGAGAGATAGCCCGCGTCGTAGCCGCGCTCGAGGAGCTCGCGCGCCGAGCGAGCAGCGGGCAGCGCCACGTCCTCGTAGCGGCGCCAGGCCTCCTCGGCCGCCGTCCGGTGGACGAGCGCGAGGTGGACTTCCCGTGGGATCGCCGCCTCGAGCCGCGCCGTCTCGACGGCGGCACCGCGGGCCCCGCCGAGCAGCGCGGCCTGGGTGCCCTGTTCCCGATTCCAGATCGGGAGGGGCACCGACACGCCGCCGCCGACGATGTGCTCCTCGAGCTGCTCCTCGCGGTAGAAGCCCCTGAGCACCGGGTTCGGCACCAGGCCGCGGCGGCGGGCCAGCGCGGCCTCGGTCTCGAGCCGCGCGCGCTCCTCGCGGGCCGCGGCCAGATCGGGACGCGCCGCCAGCGCTCGCGCGACGAGCGACTGCTCCGTGCCCTCGGGCAGCCCCGTCTGCTCGTCGGTCTCGACGCCGAGCGGCTCGTCCGGCGGCGCGCCGATGGCGACGGCCAGGCGGGCCGCCGCCCGTGAGCGCTCGGTCTCTGCCGCGGTCCGCTCCTGCTCGGCGCGCGCCGTCTCGAGCTCGGCCAGGCGCACGTCGAGCGCGCCGACCTCGCCGGCCCGCGCGCGGCGGCGCGCGGCCTCGGCCAGCCGGGCGGCGAGCGCGAGCCGCTCCGCCGCGAGCTGCTGGCGGCGGTCGGCCGCCGCGAGCCCGAAGAACGCGCGGCGCACCTCGCCGTCCACCGTGCGGCGCCGGTCGGCCAGCAGGTAGCCGGCATGCGCGACGTCGTGGTCGGCCGCCGCGATGCGGAGCCCGCGCTGGCCGCCCACCTCGATCTCCTGCTCGAGCTGGACGCCCCGGTCCTTGGTGTCCTCGCCGGGAGCGCTGTGCCGCGCGAGGTCGGCGCTGAGCACCGGGTTGGCGGGGATCAAGCGTGCCTGGCGGAGCCGGCCGCGCGCCGCGTCCAGGTCGGCGGCGGCCGCCTGCACGACCGGGCTCGCCGCCTGCGCACGCACGAGGGCATCAGCAAGCCGCAGCCCCGTCGCGGGCGGCGCCGCCGCCATGTGAGCCGTCCCCAGCACGGCCGCCATCCAGGCGCTCCGCTTGCGGTCCACCGACCCCCTCACTTAGCACGCGCGCGGCGCGCGGCCGAACGACGGCCATCCCGATTCGAACACGGCTCGCCGACGCGCAAGTGAGCGGCACGTCAGGGCGCATGGTGCGACGGAGAGACAGTCTTCAGGCTTGACAGTTCCTTGCGCCGCATGGTTCAACCGTCGTCGTGACGATGCAGCGCCCGACCGCGATGTGCTGTTGTTGTACCGAGGCCCGGGGGACCTCCCGTGCCCGCGGTCGCGCCGCGCTCGTCCGTCGTCCCTGACGTGGACGCAACGCCGTGACCCAGAGGCCCGGGAGGCGCATGCCCCCCCGGGCCTTTTCGTTTTCGGCGACACGAACCTGCGAACGGAGGGACGACGGATGAAGCGGACACTGACGGCACTCGTGATGATCACCTGGCTCGGCACGGCGCACGCCGTCGAGCTGCTGAACGTCTCTTACGACCCGACGCGCGAGCTGTGGCGTCAGCTGAACGAGCGCTTCATCGCGGCCTCTGCGAAGAGTCCGGGGGGTCAGCTGAGCATCAAGCAGTCGCACGGCGGGTCGAGCGCCCAGGCTCGCGCCGTGATCGACGGCCTCGAGGCCGACGTCGTGACGCTGGCGCTCGAGCCGGACACCGACGCCATCCGCAAGGCCGGCCTCATCGGCGACGGCTGGCAGAGCCGGCTGCCCAACGGCTCGGTCCCGTATACCTCGACGATCGTCTTCGTCGTCCGCAAGGGGAACCCCAAGGGCATCAAGGACTGGCCCGACCTCGTGAAGCCGGGCATCCAGATCATCACGCCGAGCCCGAAGACCTCGGGCAACGGGAAGCTGTCGTTTCTCGCGGCCTGGGGTTCGGTGATCTCCCGTGGAGGCTCCGAGGCCGCCGCGCTCGACTACGTGACCCGGCTCTACAAGCAGGTGCCGGTGCTCGATTCCGGGGCGCGCGGCTCCACCACCACCTTCGCCCAGAAGAAGCTCGGCGACGTCCACCTCACCTGGGAGAACGAGGCGCATCTGGAGGTCGAGGAGGCAGGCGGCGAGCTCGAGGTCGTGAACCCGCCGGTGAGCATCCTGGCAACTCCGCCGGTCGCGGTGGTGGACGCCAACGTCAAGCGCCATGGCACCGAGGCGGCCGCGCGGGCCTACCTCGAGTACCTCTACACGGACGAGGCCCAGGAGATCATCGCCAAGAACTTCTACCGCCCCGTGAAGGCCGAGGTCCTGGCGCGGCACAAGTCGGACCTCCCGGAGCTCAAGCTCTTCCAGGTCACCGCGATCGCCAAGGACTGGGACGACGCCTTCGCCAAGTTCTTCGGCGAGGGCAAGGTCTTCGACAGCATCTTCAAGCCGTAAGGGGACGAGCCGTGAACGACGTCAACCGCCGCGTGCTGCCCGGCTTCCGCCTGAGCCTCGGCTACACGCTCGCCTATCTCGGCCTGCTGGTCATGGTGCCGCTCGCCGCCTGCTTCCTGAAGGCGGCGACGCTGCCGTTCGACCGTTTCTGGGCCGCGGTCTCGACCGAGCGTGCCGTCGCGGCCTACGAGCTGACCGTCGGCGCCTCGCTCGTCTCGGCGGCGATCAACGTCGTGCTCGGCCTCCTCGTCGCCTGGGTGCTGGTGCGCTACGAGTTTCCCTTGAAGCGCGTGGTCGACTCGCTCGTCGACCTGCCGTTCGCGCTGCCGACGGCGGTCGCCGGGCTCGTCTATTCGAGCCTCTACGTCCAGTCGGGATGGCTCGGGCGCTTCCTCGTCCCGCTCGGCATCCAGGCCGCCTACTCGCGCCTCGCCATCGTCCTGGTGCTCGTCTTCGTCGGCTTCCCCTTCGTGGTGCGCACGCTCGAGCCCGTGCTCGAGCGGATCGACGCCGACGTCGAGGAGGCGGCCGCCTGCCTCGGCGCGACGCGTCTCCAGACCGTCACCCGGGTGATCTTCCCCTCGCTCTACCCGGCGCTCGTGACCGGCTTCGCCCTCTCCTTCGCGCGTGCGCTCGGGGAGTACGGCTCGGTCGTCTTCGTGTCGGGCAACATGCCCTTCAAGACCGAGATCGCGCCGGTGCTGATCGTCGCGCGGCTCGAGGAGTTCGCCTACGCCGAGGCGACCGCGATCGCGGTCGTCCTCCTGCTCATCTCGTTCGCGGTCCTGGTGGCCGTCAACCTGCTCGAGAGGTGGAGCAAACGTGTCTACGCCTGAGAAGACGAACCCGCGGTCCGACCCGCGCTGGGTGCGCGTCACGCTCGTCGCGGCGGCGCTCGGCGTGATCGGGGTCCTGATCGTGATCCCGCTCGTCGACGTCTTCGTCGAGGCGTTCGCGCGCGGCTTCGGGGCCTACTGGCACACCCTCACGGCCGACGAGGACACGCTGGCCGCGATTCGCCTGACGCTCACGGTCGCGCCGCTCGCGGTCGCCACCAACCTGATCTTCGGGATCGCCGCCGCCTGGGCGATCGCCCGCTTCCGCTTTCCGGGCCGGACGCTGCTCACGGCGCTCATCGACCTCCCGTTCTCGGTCTCGCCGGTCGTGGCCGGTCTCATCTTCGTGCTGATCTTCGGCCTGCAGGGCTACCTCGGCCCGTGGCTGCGGGCACACGACTGGCGGATCATCTTCGCCACCCCGGGCCTCGTCCTCGCGACCACCTTCGTCACCTTCCCCTTCGTCGCCCGCGAGCTGATCCCGGTCATGGAGGCGATCGGCGCCGAGGAGGAGATCGCAGCCGTGAGCCTCGGCGCGTCGGGCTGGCAGCTCTTCCGGCGCGTGACCCTGCCCAACATCAAGTGGGCCCTCGTCTACGGCATCATTCTCTGCAACGCGCGCGCCATGGGCGAGTTCGGCGCCGTCTACGTCGTCTCCGGCCACATCACCGGCCGCACCGACACCATGCCGCTGCGCGTGGAGAAGCTCTTCCAGGAGTACAACACGGCGGGCGCCTTCGCGGTGGCCTCGCTGCTCGCGTCGCTCGCGCTCGTGACCCTTGCCGTCAAGACCGCGCTCGAATGGAAGACCCGCCGCGACCTCGCCGAGGCCGCGCGGCTGCGCAGTGAAGGAGAGGTGGACCAATGAGCATCTCCGTGAAGCAGGTGAGCAAGAGCTTCGGGAGCTTTCGCGCCCTCGAGCACGTGAGCCTCGAGGTCGCGGGCGGGTCGCTCGTCGCCCTGCTCGGCCCGTCCGGGTCCGGGAAGACGACGCTGCTGCGCATCATCGCCGGCCTCGAGGTCCCCGACGCGGGCACGGTCCTCTACCAGGACGAGGACGTGACCGAGGCCGCCGTGAAGGACCGGAACGTCGGCTTCGTCTTCCAGCACTACGCGCTCTTCCGTCACATGACGGTGTTCGAGAACGTGGCCTTCGGGCTCCGCGTGCGGCGCTGGCCGCGAAAGCGCGTGAAGGAGCGCGTCGGCGAGCTGCTCCGCCTGATCCAGCTCGACGGGCTCGCCGGCTCCTACCCCTCCCAGCTCTCCGGCGGCCAGCGCCAGCGCGTGGCCCTCGCGCGCGCGCTGGCACCGGAGCCCAAGGTGCTCCTCCTCGACGAGCCGTTCGGCGCGCTCGACGCCAAGGTCCGGCAGGACCTCCGGCAATGGCTGCGCCGGCTGCACGACGAGATCCACGTGACCAGCGTCTTCGTGACGCACGACCAGGAGGAGGCGTTCGAGGTGGCCGACCGCGTGGTCATCATGAACCACGGCCACGTCGAGCAGACGGGCACGCCGCGGGAGATCTTCGAGCGCCCCGCCAATCCCTTCGTGATGGACTTCCTCGGCAACGTGAACGTCTTCCACGGCCACGTCGTGCGCGGCCGCATGAAGGCCGGGAGCCTCGAGGTCGACTACCCGGCGCACCCGCACGACGAGCCGCGGCCGGCGACGGCCTTCGTCCGCTCCCACGAGCTCGAGATCCTCGCCAAGCGGAACGGCCGCCCGAGCCTCGAGGGGAAGATCGTGCACCTGAGCCCGGCGGGGCCGGTGGTGAAGGCGCGCGTGTTCGCCGCCGACTTCGGCGTCGTGCTGAACGTCGACGTCGCGCGGGACCGCTACGCGGAGCTCGGGCTCGAGGTGGGCGACACGGTGTACGTCGCGCCGCGCGACGTGCGCGTCTACTTGCAGGACTACGTCATCTGAGGAGGATCGAGGCCATTTTCAGGCCACGAACTCGCCCGCCCAGAGCGCGTCGAGGAACTGTCGGAAGGGGACGATCGATATCGCGTCGACCCGACGTCGCCGCGGCTCGAGGCAGACGCAGAGATAGCGGGCGAGCTTCCGCTCCTCGGCCAGCGCACGCAGCGAACGCAGGTCCTGCGGTGACACGCTGTCCTTGGCCTTCACCTCGATCGCCGTGTGGTCGCCCAGAACGAAGTCCACCTCGAAGCCCGAGGTCGAGCGCCAGTAGCGTACCGGCTCGCCCGATGCATAGTCGCGGTAGGCCACGAGCTCGTGCAAGAGCCAGGTCTCGAACGCGGGCCCGAACTCCGGCGTGCCCGACTTGACCAGCCGGCCCTGCAACGCCGAGACGACGCCCACGTCGAAGAAGTAGTACTTCGACGCGACGATCGGCTTGCGCTTTCTCGAGAGCTGCCACGCGGGAACCTCGTACAGGAGGAGCGTGTCCGTGAGAATCTCGAAGTACTCGTAGACGGTCGTACGTGGCACCTGCGCGTCACTCGCCACGTTCGTGAAGTTCACGAGCGTCGCGTTGCAGAGCGCCGCAACGCGCAGGAAGCGGCTGAAGGCCGGCACGTTGCGGGTCGCTCCTTCCGCGACGATCTCCTGCTGGAGGTAGGTCCCGGTATACGCCTCGAGGTCTGCCCGCGGGTCGTCCGAGAAATAGATCGACGGCAGCAGCCCGCGCTCGATGGCGCGGGCGAGCTCGAAGTGCGCGCCCAGCTCACGACAGGTGAGCGGGTGCAAGTACCGCGTTCGGGCGCGCCCGCCGAGGAGATTGATCCCGCCGCGACGAAGCTTGCGGGCGCTCGAGCCGGTGAGGAGAAATCGCACGCCCCGCTCCTCGATCAGGCGGTGCACCTCGTTCAGCAACTCGGGCAGGCGCTGCACCTCGTCGACGACGACGAGCTTGTCTCGCGGCGACAGCTCCTCGGCGAGCCGGCCGGGTCGCTGGCACAAGGCGAGGTAGACGGAGCTGTCGAGGAGGTCATAGATGCGCGCGTCGGGGAGCGTCCGACGAATCCAGAACGTCTTTCCCGTCTGGCGTGGGCCGAAGAGGAAGTGGGACTTCTTGGCGAGCCACTCCTTCAGATCCGGCAGGCGCTCGACGACCGGTGGGCTCGGTGGCCTACGGGCAACCGTCATGTCTGTCGTCGATTATCATGATAAACGTCGACTCGATCGTCAAGGGTCGACCATCGAGGACCGCGCGAAGGTCGGCTCGGCCTCGACCGGCGGTGCGGTAGCCGCCGCGTGGCGGATTGGGCTATGTGACGGGACCAAGGAGAACTGCCATGCCGCTCGATCCGCAGGCCAGAGCCATCATCGATCAGTTCGCAGCCATGGGAGGGGCGGAGCTCCACGAGATGTCGGTGCCGCAGGCCCGCGAGCTGATCCTCGGCATGGCGGGTCTCGCCGGCGAGCCCGAGTCCATCGCGCGGGTCGAGAACAGCATGGTCCCCGGGCCCGCGGGCGACATCCCCATCCGCATCTACACGCCGGTGGGGACGGCACCCTTCCCCGTGCTCGTCTACTTCCACGGCGGCGGCTGGGTGATCGGTAACCTCGACACGCACGACGGCGTCTGCCGGAGCCTCGCGAACCGCGTCGGGTGCATCGTCGTCTCCGTCGATTATCGGCTCGCCCCCGAGCATCCCTTTCCCGCCGCGCCCGAGGATTGCTACGCGGCGACGCGATGGGTCGCCGAGCACGCGGCCACGCTCGGTGCGGATCGCGGGCGCATCGCCGTCGGCGGGGACAGCGCGGGTGGCAATCTCGCGGCCGTCGTCGCGCTCATGGCCCGCGACCGCGGCGGCCCGAAGCTCGTCCATCAGCTCCTGATCTACCCGGCCACCGACGCCGACTTCGAGACGCGCTCGTGCCGGGAGAACGCCGAGGGATATTTCCTCACCCGTGCGGACATGGTCTGGTTCTGGAACCACTACGCGCCGCGCGACGCGGACCGCCGGAATCCGTACGCGGCCCCGCTGCGCGCCGCGAGCCTCGGCGGGCTGCCGCCGGCGCTGGTGATCACCGCGGAGTTCGACCCCCTACGCGACGAGGGCGAAGCCTACGGCGCGCGGCTACGCGACGCGGGCGTCCCCGTGCGGCTCAGCCGCTACGACGGGATGATCCACGGCTTCTTCCAGATGGGCGCCGTCGTCGACCGCGGGCGTGCCGCCGTCGAGGAGGCTGCACGGGCGCTCGGGCAGGCTTTCGCGACCCGCTGAGATTCAGCCGAGCGTCGCGAGCAGCCGCTCGTAGCGCTCCGTCGGCTTCTCGAGACGCCGGAGCGCCGCGATGAAGCGCTCGAGCCGCTCGCGGCTCCCGAGCAGCGCCTGCGGATCGGCCAGGATCTCCTCGACGGGACTCGCCCGCTGCTCGACGGCGGAGAAGGTGTCGGCGCCGACCGCCAGCACCATGTCGCGCGGGCCGTTGAACTCGACGTACATGTTGTTGTCGGTGTTGACGCGGGCGCCCTCGACCAGCGCGCGGACGGCGCCGGGCCCGAGCAGGAAGCGCGCGAGGAAATCCTCGGTGGCGTGGAGTCCGACGCGGCCGAGCTCGGGGCCGTTCCAGCGGCGGTCGAGCTCGGCGACGTCGAGCCGGAGCGGCCGCCGGGAGCCGATCAGGACGCTGTCCATCGACGCGCCCAGATTGAACGCCACGACCTCCGGGAACACCGACTGCAGGGCCGCCAGGATGGAGCGATAGGTGTCGAGGGAGATCTGGTACTTCTGGAGCCACTGCGCGAAGACCCCGTCGTCGCGCAGCCGGCGATCGACCAGGCGATAGAAGTCCTGCGTGAAGATGTTGGCGACGCCCATCGCCCACGGATGCGGAGGCTCGGAGATGATCACGTCGTAGGCGTCGTCCGAGGCGAGCAGGATGTGGCGCGCGTCGTCCTCGTAGAGGCGCAGCCGCGGGTCGCGCAGCGGATCGTGGTTGACGTGCAGGAAGAATCGTGAGGCCTCGATCACCGCGGGCTCGATCTCGGCGGCCGTCACGTGCCGGACGGGTGAGGCCAGCGCCGAGCCGACGGTCACGCCGCTCCCCCAGCCGACGACGAACACGTCGTCCGTGCGCGGCGCGACGAGCAGCGGGACCTGCGCCAGCAGCACCTGCGTGGTCATGTCGGTCGGCGCGTCGCTGGCGTTCCCGCGTGCATTGATGATCAAGTTCCGCTCGCCGCTCGCCTCCTGGGCCACCAGCACGCTCGCCGTCGGCCCCTCGCGTGCGTAGACCGCGCGCTCGCCGCGGTTCTTGAGCGTCGTCGGGTTCTGCACGGTGATCCGGCTCGGCTCGAAGACCCCGACATGCAGCTCGAGGAAGTCCCAGTCGGGACGCGCGGACACGCCGAGGGCGACGGCGGCGGCGGCGCTGAACGCCAGCACGCGCAGCCAGGACGGCTGCCGCCCCGCGAGCGCGAACAGGCAGCCCATCCCAGCCGCCACGGCGGCGACGCCGAGGAGCGTCGACTCCGAGCCGACGAGCGGGATCAGGCAGAAGCCGGTGAGGACCGCGCCGAGGATCGCGCCCGCCGTGTTGACGGCGTAGAGGCGGCCGACCACGGGCCCGGCGCTCTCGGTGCGGCCCTCCAGCGCGCCGACCAGCACGAGCGGCAGCACCGTCCCGGCAAAGAGGACGGGCCAGAGGAGCGCGGCCAGGACGATGCCGACCGAAAGGGCGAGGATGGCGGCGAACGTCTCGGGCTTCCAGCTCTGGTAGACCTGCAGGTACCAGTACGGCAGCCGGTTCACCATCGACACGGCGACGAGGAGAGCGAGCGCCATGAGCGCGTGCGCGATCGCCAGGTGCGCGCGCACGCCGGCCCATCGTCCGCCGAAGCGCGACGCCCAGGCGCTGCCCGCGCCGAGCGCGAGCAGGTAGACGAGGAGCACGACGCTGAACGCGTAGACCGTCGAGCCGACGACCAGGACGAGGACCCGCGTCCACGCCACCTGCGTCGCGAGCGAGGTGGCGCCGGAGACGAAGGCCGCGAGAACGAGGAGCCAGCCGGGGCGCGCTCCGGCAGGCGTGCGGGTCGGCCCGACAGGCGCCTCGGGGAGCGGGGGCAGGCGGAGCACGGCAGCACCGACCCCGATGTTGAGGCCCGCCGCGACCAGGATCGTCCCCCACACGCCGACGAGGGGCATCAGGACGAACCCGGCGGCCGCCACTCCCACGACGGCGCCGAGGAGGTTCAGCGTGTACAGCCACTCGGGCGCGATCCGCCGGCTGCGAAGCGCCGCCAGGTAGTCGGCCAGCACGGGAAAGGTGGCGCCCATCATGATCGTCGGGGCGACGAGGATCGTGCCGGCCACCACGAAGCGCACGAGGCTGAAGGCGGCGAACGAGAGATGGAACCGGCGCCAGAGCCAGCCGTAGAGCGGCTCCATGAGCCCCAGGGCGAGCGGGACGAGGAGCGCGGCCACGCCGATGCCGATCTCGAGGCGGGCATACAGTCCCCGGCGGTCGCCGAGCCCGGGCGCGCGCGACCCGATCACCCAGCTGCCGATCGCGAGCCCCGCCATGAACGCGGCGAGCACGGTCGCGACCGCGAGCGCGGTGGCGCCGAAAAGGTTGCTCAGGAGCCGCGACCAGACGATCTCGTGCATCAGACCCGCGGCGCCCGAAACCAGGAAAGCGGCGCCGAGGGCGCGGACAATACGGTCGCCCTGCGCGCGCGGCTGGCCCTTCCGTTCGGCAAGCTCCGCCCGGCGCCGCTCGCGGCGCGCGGGCTTGGCGCCGTCAGGCATGTCTGCCGGCCTCGGCCCCGTTTGCCGGCCTGAGGCGTGCCGCCACCGATTTGAAGGCCGGCGTCTTCGAGCGGGCGTCGAGCCGCCGCGGCACGAGCGCGTTCGCCTCCGGGTAATACATGGCGAGGTTCCCGGGCCTCAGCTCGGCGATCGCCGCCGTCACCCGGAGCCGGCCGGTCTCGGTCTCGACGACGACGGGATCCCCCTCGCCCAGCCCCAGGCGCGCCGCGTCCTCGGCCGCCATCATGACGACGTCGCGATGGCGGTTCCCGCGGTAGAGGTCCTCCTCCTCGTAGACGACGGTGTTGAACTGGCCCTCGGAGCGCACCGTCATCAGGCGGAACTCGCCCGGGGGCGGCGCGAAGGCGGGGAGCGGCGTCACCTGGAAGTGGGCCTTCCCATCGCCGGTCGGGAAGGGCGGCGCGTGCAGGACGCGGCCGGCGACGTGGAACTCGCGCCGGGTCTGGTCGATCTCGCCGATGGCCGCATAGCCGGGGACCATCTTGGCCATCTCCTGCCGCAGGCGCTGGTGCGAGCGGAAGGCGGACCAGTCGAACCGTCCGGGCGGCAGGAGGAGCTCGGCGAGCGCGGCGATGACCTCGACCTCGGAGCGGAGGTCGCCGTCCACCGCCGGCTCACCGCCTTCGGAGAGCCGCACGAAGTTGAACATCGACTCCTGCGTCGTGCACTGCGACTCCTCGTCGCGGGCGAGCACGGGCAGGATGATCGCCGTCTGGCCGCGGCCGTGGACGTGGCCCTCGTTCAGCTTGGTGGTGAGGGAGACGGTGAGCGCCAGGCGGCGCAGCGCGGCGCCGGCCCACGCGCGATCGGGGTTGCTGGCGAAGAGATTGCCGCCGAGCAGCACGGCCGCCCGCATGCGGCCCTCGGCGGCGGCGGCCATGGATGCGTAGGTGTCGAGGCCGGCGGTGCGCGCCGTCGGGATCCCGTAGAGCTCCTCCATCCGGGCGGCGAACGCAGCCTTCAGCTGGGGCGTGACGCCGACCGAGCCGACGCCTTGCACGTTCGAGTGGCCGCGGATCGGGAGGAGCCCCGAGCCCGGCCGCCCGAGCCAGCCGCGCGCCAGCGCGAGGTTCGCGAGCGCCAGCACGTTGTCGACGCCATGCACGTGGTGGGTGAGCCCCATCGCCCAGAGCAGGACGCCGCGCCGCGCGCGAACCAGCATGGCCACCGCGCGCGCGATCTCCGAGCGCGCCACGCCCGACGCGTCGAGCAGTGCATCCCACGGCGTCGCGGCGAGGTCGGCCTCCACCGCCTCCCAGCCGCTGGTGTGCGCGGCGACGAAGTCCCCGTCGACGCCGCCGGCCTCGACGACGCCCTTCAGCAGGGCCTTGAAGAGCGCCACGTCGGCGCCGACGTGCGGCTGGAGGTAGAGGTCGGAGACGGTCGAGCCGATGAGCATGCTCCGCCAGTCCGACGGCACCCGGAAGCGGACGAGACCCAGCTCGCGCAGCGGGTTGACGACGATCACGCGGCCGCGGCGGCGCCGGAGCGCCACGAGCTGCGTCACGAGCCGCGGATGGTTGCTCCCGGGGTTCGCGCCGGCGACGAGGGCGAGGTCCGCCGCGGCCACGTCGTCGAGCCCGACGGACGCCGTCCCCGAGCCGTAGACCTGGCCGAGCGCCACGCTCGAGGCGTTGTGGCAGTAGAAGGAGCAGTTGTGGACGTTCGGCGTGCCCCAGGCACGCGCCACCACCTGCATCAGGAACGCCGCCTCGTTGCTCGACCGTCCCGACGAGTAGAAGAACGCCTCCTCCGGCCGCGTCTGGCGGAGCCCGGCCGCCGCCCGGTCGAGCGCCTCGCTCCACGACACCCGCCGGAGGTGCGTGTCACCCGGGCCGGCGACGACCGGAAAGACGAGACGGCCGAGGCGTTCGAGCTCGCGCGAGCCGAGCCGCTCGAGGCGCGCGAGCGGTGTCGTCCGGAAGAAGTCCTCCGCGATCGCGCCGGCCATATCGCCGGCCTGCGCCTGCACGGACTTCTTGCAGACCTCGGGGAAGTGGCCGACCTCGTTCCTCATGCCGCCGAGCTGCCCGCCCATCCCGAGCCCGCACGTCTTGCACGCGTTGCGCGAACGCAGCCTGCGGTAGAGGCGGAGGAGGCCGCCCGCCTCGCGCCCCTTGCGGAGGACGTAGGTCAGCGCGGCCAGGCCGCCGCCCGAGCCGACACGAGGGCGAGCCACGCGGGCGAGGCTAGGTCACTTGGGGCTTCGGCCGCAAGGCCTCTGTCACCTCGTGGTCGCTAAAATTTCTTCGGGGTTTCACGAGCTTGCATTCGACCCCCTTGCTTAACGCGGCGCGTCTGATAGCAGGGACCGGGGTCCGAGACTATGTGGGTTGGATGGGTCCGGTGGGGGAGGCTCTCGGCGCAGGTTCGGGCATGGCTCGACCGGGTGACGTGGGTGGCTGCGCGCGGCGCTGTGGATGCCGTTCGCTACCGACCCCGTCATCTCGATCTCGTGGTCGTCGCCTGCGGCGCGAGCCAGCCCGAGGTGTCGCCGTCGGTCGCCCGCTGGCTGGTCGAGACGCGAGCGCAGCCCGCCGTCGTGCGTGCGTCCCGGCTGCCGCACGCGGCGGTCCGTGCGATTGCGCGCCAGGCCGCGCGCTGGTTCGGTCCGACGGGTTCCGCGCTCGTCCGTTTCTTCTCCGGCGCGATCGCCGCGGCGGCGGACCATGCGGGAAGCCTCGCCATTGAGACGCGGCTGCGCGCCCGGGTCCACCCGGGGCTCCTCGTGCCGCATCCGCACGCCGTCGCCGTCCTGGCCCTCGACATGCGCGGCTTCTCCAAGCTGACCGGCGCGCTCGAGGACACGCAGTACCTCGCCCAGCTGATCGAGGTGTACCTGACCGAGCTGACCGAGGTCGTGGAGCACCATCGAGGCGTCGTCTTCCAGTACACCGGGGACGGTCTCCTGGCGCTGTTCCTCCCCGAGCTCGCCGGCGTCGATGGCCCCGCCCTGCTCGACCGCCTCGTGAACGAGACCAGCCCCGCCCTGCACGCTGTGTTCGACGTCCTCTACGCGGGGTGGCGGTCGGAGTGGAGGGAAAGCGGCCGCCAGATCGTCGACATCGGCCTCGGCGCGGGCCTGAGCTTCGGGCGGGCGACGATCGGCTTCATCGGTCCGTCCGGCAAGAAGCAGTTCGGTGCGATCGGCGAGCCCGTGAACCTCGCGGCCTTCCTCGGCTCGGAGGCGGGCGCGGGCACGTCGCTCGTCGACTGCGCGTCCTTCCGCCGCGCCGGCGGCCTCCCGCCCCCGGGCAAGGTGGTCCGGCTACGCTCGCGGAAGCGGTACCAGCGAGTGGAGACCCTGAGGCTGTATCACGGCGGCGCGGGCCTGCGCAGCGCCTGACGCGTCCGGCCTCGTGCGAGCCATCCAGGCTTCCATCAGCTCGACGCCGGCGAGACCCGGCAGGCTGCGGATCGTCTCGTCGATCCTGCGCGCCGCTGCCCGGCCGTCGGGACCGGAGAGCAGATGACCCGCGAGGAAGCGGAGCTCCTCGTCGGGCTGCACGCCGGCGCCGACCGGTGCCCAGAAGCGCTCGACGATGCGCCGCGTGAGGCGCGCGGTCCTCGGGCGCACGAGCCGCCGCGCGGCCTGGTGGAAGTAGAAGGCGAAGTGCCGCGACTCGTCGCGCATGATGCGCGCCAGGAGGTCCGAGAGGACCGGATGGCCCGCCAGCTCGGCGAGCCGCCGGTAGCCGGTGAGCGTCGTGAGCTCGTTGATCGCGCCCCACGTCATGTGCACCGCCACGAAGTCGGGCCACGCCCGGGCGAGCCACGCCGTCGCCAACGCCTCGATCCGCTGCGGCAGGCTCTCCTTGGACCGCACCCGCGGCACGACCTCGTGGCCCGCGGCCTCGAGGAAGCGCGCCAAGGCCCGCGCGTGGAACGTCTCCTCGTAGAACCAGCAGGCGAGGAAGGTGGCGACCTCCGAGTCGTCCAGCGCGCGCGTGGAGAGAAGCGTGCGCAGGTAGATGATCGTGTGGGCCTCGATGTCCTGCATGTAGCGGAGCGTGCGCACCGCCTCCGCGGCGAGGGGGTAGCGTGGCACGTCGTCCCACGCGACGCCGCTGAGATCGAGGGCGCGCGAGCGTGAAACGTAGGTATCGACATCGAGCCCGTTCATCACCGACATGTACGCCCGACCGCCGGCGGGTGGATTGCTCTGCGTGTACCCAATCCGCGGGCCGCCCACGCCCCGTATAGCAATGACGGAAGTGCGACCCCGCGCGCCAACCAACGGAAAGGACGGAGACACGCATGCACACGAGCCGCCGCTGTAGCACGCTCGCCGTGGCCGGGCTGGCCCTCGCCCTCGGGGCGGCGCCGGCCGGAGCCGCCAGCCACCGTGAGGCGCCCCTCATGACGCTCGACCCGGCCGCGGACATCACCGACGTCTACGCGTTCATGAGCTACGACGCGGCGAATCTCGCCCGAGCCGCTGGAGACCGAAAAGCCACGCTCATCCTGAACGTGATCCCCGCGCAGGAGCCGAGCTCGGGGCCCAACTACTTCGCCTTCGACGACAACGTGCTCTACGAGATCCACGTCGACAACGACAAGGACGGCGACGCGGAGGACGTCATCTACCAGGTTCGCTTCCAGACGACGGTCGACAGCCCCGACCAGTTCGTCGCCACCCTCGCGCTGCCGCCCGTCACTGACCTCGAGGGCCCGAACGCGGCCGGCATGGCGATCAAGCAGCGCTACACGGTGACCGAGCTCCGGAACTGCAAGGACAAGAAGAAGGGGCCGAAGTGCAAGGACAAGACCGTGCTGTTCGGCGGCCAGTCGAAGCCTGCCGTGCCCTCGAACATCGGACCGAGGACGATGCCCGACTACGCGGCGCTCGCGGCCAAGGGCATCTTCACCGATACCGACACGGGCATCCGGGTGTTCGCCGGCCAGCGCGCCGAGACCTTCGCGATCGATCTGGGCGCGGTGTTCGACACGGTGAACCTGCGCCGCACCCCGCTGCCGGTCGAGACCGTGATGGAGGACGCCAACGACGCGATCAACCCCTTCGGCACCAACGCCTTCAGCGGCTTCAACGTCAACACGATCGCCATCGAGGTCCCGGCGAAGCGGCTGACGAGAGACGGCGCGTCACCCTCCGCAGCGAACGGGACCATCGGCGTCTACACCAGCACCTCGCGCCAGCAGGTCACGATCCGCCGCGGCGCGCCCGCCCTCAACCCGAAGAAGCCGCCCGAAGATCTCCTCCAGGGCGCAAAGTCATTCCGCCAGGTGTCGCGCATGGCGAACCCGCTCGTGAACGAGCTCATCATCGCGGTCGGCAAGAAGGACCTCTGGAACGCGACCGATCCGTCGGACGAGGTCCAGTTCCTCGACTTCTACCGCAAGCTCGCGGTGGCCGATGCCCTGAAGACCGTTTCCGGCGTCGACGTCCCGCCCCAGCCGCGTGACGACATCGTGCACCTGCTCACGCAATACGCCGATCAGGACGTCAGCAAGGGCCCGTTCTCGGAGCTGCTCCGCCTCGATATGACGGTGCCCCCGACCGCGCCCGACTCGATCAAGCGGCTCGGCCCGCTGGCCCACGACTCGGCGGGCGTCGCCACTCCAGATCCCGCCGGCTTCCCGAACGGCCGCCGGCCGAACGACGACGTGACGGACCTGGTCGTGCGCGTGGCCGGGGGCCAGAACTACATCGACGCCCATGTAGGCGACGGCGTGCACCTGAACGACAAGGGCATCACGCCGGACTTCCCGTTCCTCCCGACGCCGTACGACGGTCGCGACCGCATTCACAAGGACCCGGGCGAGTGACGTGACCCGCCTCCTCGCGCTCCGCAAGCCCGCACGAGCGGCAATCACGCTGCTCGCCGGCTTCCTGCCCGCCCTCGCCATCGCCCGGCCCACCCCCGCCGATCAGGCCGTGGCCGCGGCCGAGCGGCGTGTGAGCCAGGCCCATGATCGGCCGGAGGCCTACGTCGAGCTGGCGACGGCCTTCATGAAGAAGTCGCGCGAGGGCAACCCCGGCTACTACGCGCGGGCGTCCGCCGCGCTCGATCGGGCGCTCGCCCTGGATCCGAACGACTACCCGGCGCTGCGCGTCCGTGCGTGGGTGCTGCTCGGCCAGCACGACTTCCGGGGCGCCCTGGCCGCGGCCGACCGAGCGCGGGCGCTCGAGCCGGGCGACTGGTGGAACTACGGCACGCTCGCCGACGCCGAGATCGAGCTCGGCGACTACAACCGTGCCGCCGACGCCGCGCAGCGCATGGTCGACCTGCGGCCCGGCCTGCCGGCGTACACCCGTGCGGCGTTCCTGCGCGCGCTCTTCGGCGACCGGGCGGGCGCCATCGACATCCTCGGGCTCGCCGTCGCCGCCGGCAGCCGGCAGGACCCGGAGACCCTGGCGTGGACGCTCGTCCACCTGGGACACGAGCACTTCGCGCTCGGCAACCTCGAAGCGGCCGCCGCCGCGTACACCCGCGCCCTCGCGGTCTTCCCCAGCTACTACCTGGCGCTCGGCGCCCTCGGTCGCGTGCGGGCGGCGGAGGGACGGCTCGGTGAAGCGGTCGATCTCTACCGGCGCGCCGTCGATCAGATCCCGGCGCCCGATCTGGTCGCCGCGCTCGGCGACGTCTACGTCGCCACCGGTCGTGCCGACGAGGCGGAGCGCCGGTACGCGCTCGTCGACTACATGGGCGACGTCGCCGAGGCGACGGCCACACCCTACGGCCGCCAGCTTGCCCTCTTCTACTGCGACCACGACCGCCGCCTCGCCGCCGCGCTCCGCCTGGCCGAGCAGGAGGCGGCGACCCGGGGCGGCATCTACACCGATGACGCGCTCGCCTGGGCGCTCCACAAGAACGGCCGCACGATTGAGGCGGTACGCGCGGCCCATCGGGCTCTGCGCCTCGGAACCGAGGACGCGCTCCTCGAGTACCACGCCGGCGTGATCGCCGCCGGCGCGGGGCATCCGCGCCGGGCGGCACGACACCTCCGCCGTGCCCTCGCGCTGAACCCGTACTTCGACCTGCGTCAGGCCCCGCTCGCGCGGGCGACGCTCGCGGCACTCGACGAGCCTGCGTGGATGGCGCTAGGAGACGCTCGATGAAGACCGCCGCGCCGGCGCTGGCCGCCGTCCTCGTCGCAGCAGTCGCGCACGCGCACCCGCTCGGCAACTTCACGATTAACCGCTACGCGGCGCTGCGGGCGGAGCCCCGGACCTTCACCGTCCGCTACGTCGTCGACATGGCCGAGATCCCGGCCTTCCAGGAGCTCGCCGTGATCGACGCGAACGGCGACCGGACGCTCGACGAAGGCGAGCAGCGTGCCTACCTCGCGCGCATGGCGAGCACGCTCGCCGGGCATCTGGCCCTCCAAGTCGACGGCGCGCCGCTGACCCTCACCCCGGGCGCGACGAGCCTCGAGCGCCTGCCGGGCGCCGGCGGTCTCCCGACCCTCCGCATCGAGGCATGGTTCTCGGCGCGGCTCGGCACGAGCGAGGGCGCGGTCGAATTCCACGACACCAACTTCGCCGGCCGGCCGGGATGGCAGGAAGTGGTGGCGGACGGGGTGGGCGGAGCGGTCGTGTCGGCGTCGACCGTGCCGCGGGTCGACCGTAGCCAGGCGTTGCGCGCGTATCCCCAGGACCTCCTCGCGAGCCCGCCGCAGGTGACCGAGGCGCGGTTCCGCATCGCCCCCGGCGAGCCACCGCCCATCGGCGCGGAGCGCGTCGCGGCGGGTACGCGGGTCGGCGCGGCGCGCTTCGGCGATCGGCTGACGGAGCTCATCGCGACCGGCGCGCCGCTCGAACCCTGGCTGATCCTGACCTCCCTCCTGTTGGCCGCGGGCCTCGGCGCGCTCCACGCCCTCAGCCCCGGCCACGGGAAGACGGTGGTCGGCGCCTACCTGGTCGGCTCCCGCGGCACCGCCCGGCACGCCGTCTTCCTGGGTCTCGTCGTCACCGCAACCCACACGATCGGCGTCTATCTGCTCGGCCTCTTCATGCTGACCGCCCGGGCTTCCGTCATGCCCGAGCGGCTCTTTCCATGGATCAGCGTCGCGTCGGGACTCGTCGTCCTCGCGGTCGGCGCGTCGCTCGCAGCCCGGCGCCTCGAAGCGGCCTCGGCGGGACACCATCACCACGACCACCCACACCACCACGAGCATGATCACGATCACGTGCATCTGACGGCGGACGGCACGCCGCTCGGCTGGCGGGGCCTCCTCGCGCTCGGGGTGTCGGGCGGGCTCCTTCCTTGCCCCTCGGCGCTCGTCGTCATGCTCGGCGCGATCGCGCTCGGACGCATCGCCTTCGGCCTCCTGCTGATCGTCGCGTTCAGCGCCGGCCTCGCCACCGTCCTGACCGCGATCGGCCTCGCGCTCGTCTATGCGCGCGGGCTCTTCGAGCGCCTGCCGCTCGACGGCCGCCTGGCGCGCTTCGCGCCGGTGGCGAGCGCGCTCGTCATCTCGGCAGCCGGGCTCGCCATCGTCCTCGAGGCGCTCGCCCGGATCGGACTGTGACCGCGATGCCCGCCGCCCCGCTCACGGTCCTCGGCTTCGGCTTCGTCCTCGGCTTGCGCCACGCGCTCGACGTCGATCATCTGGCCGCGGTGTCGACGATCGTCAGCCAGCGCCGGAGCCTCTGGCGCTCGTCGCTCGTCGGGGCGCTGTGGGGCCTCGGCCACACGGCCGCCCTGCTGGCGGCCTCCGCCGTCGTGATCGGACTGCACACGGAGATCCCGCCCCGGGTCTCCCGCGGGCTCGAGCTGGGCGTCGCTTTGATGCTGATCGGCCTCGGCCTGAACCTCCTGCGTACGCTCCGGGCGGGCGGCACCCTGCATCATCACGTCCACCGCCACGGCGGCCGCCCCCACGTCCACCCGCATCTGCACGGCGCTCACGAGGTCGCACCGGACGGCCACCACCACCTGCGTGCGGGCCGGCGCCCCTTCCTCGTCGGCCTCATGCATGGGCTCGCCGGCAGCGGCGCGCTCATGCTGGCCGTGCTCGCCACCATCCCGTCACCGGCGCTCGCGCTCGCCTACGTGGTGATCTTCGGCGCGGGCTCGATCGGCGGCATGGTGGCGATGAGCACGCTCTTCGGCGTGCCGCTCGCGCTCGCCGGCGGACGGTTCGCCAGGGCCGAGCTCGGGATCCGACTCGGTGCCGCGCTCGGCAGCCTCGCGGTCGGGCTTCGCCTGGCCTGGCAGCTCGGCACCGGCGCCTGACGCGGGACGTTGGCGGCGACGGCGGATATCGAGGCCGCGTTGCTGGTCCGCGTCGCACGCGGCGACGACACGGCGCTCGCCGCTCTCTACGACCGGCTCGCGCCGCTCGCCTATGGAATCGCACTCCGCGTCGCGGGCGACCGGGAGCTCGCCGAGGATGCCGTCCAGGAGGCCTTCCTGCGCGTCTGGCGACGGGCGCGGCGCTATGACCCGTCGCGCGGCGAGCCTCGGCCCTGGCTCCTGCGTCTCGTCCGCAACGTGGCGATCGACGGCCGGCGGGCGCGGGCCGCGCTGGCTCAGGCAGAGCTGCGAGGCTGGGTGGAGCCGCGTGAGCACGCTCCATCCGAACGCCCCGACGACGCCGTAGAGAGAAGCGAGCGAGCGGCGCGCGTGCGCGCCCTGCTCGGGCAGCTGCCACATGAGCAACGACGGGCGATCGAGACCGCGTACTTCGAGGGGCTCTCGCACGGCGAGATCGCCGCGCGCGACGGCACGCCGCTGGGCACCGTGAAGACCCGCATCCGCGACGGCGTCCAGCGCCTGCGCGCCGCGCTCGCCGGGAGGGAAGGCGGTGGCTGAGGAGCGGCTGATCGGCGTCGACGACCCGCAGCTCGACGACACGGCCCTCGAGGCGCTCGCCGAGGCATACGCCGCGCCGCCGCCCGCCCGCCTCCGCGCTCGGGTGCTGGCCGAGGCGCGGCGCGACGCCGCGGCACGGGCCTTGGCGGCGGTGGCGCGCCGGCGACTCGTCGGCCTGGCGGCGGCGGTCGCCTTCGCGGCCGTCTCTGGCTGGCAGTTCGCGCGCGAGACGCGCCTCGCCGCCACGCGCGCCGGCGAGGTCGTGCAGCTCGCCGCCCGCGGCCGGGAGCTCGCCGCCCGCCTCGACGAGCAGGGTCGGGCCGTCGCCACGCTCCGCGAGTCGCTCGCCGCCCAGACGGAGGTCCTGCGGGTGATCGGCGCCCCGCGCACGCTGAGCGCGTCGCTGGCGCCGAAGGAAGGGGTCGCCGGCAGCGCCCGCGTGCTGGTCGACGCCGCCTCGGGCGAGTCGGTCATCGTGGTGTCCGGGCTGGCGCCCGCTCCGGAGGGCAAGACCTACGAGCTCTGGGCGCTGCGCGGCGATCGTCCGCCCGAGCCGGCCGGCCTGTTCGCGGTCGGAACCGAGGGCTCGATCGCCCGGCGCAGCGCGCGCCTCGAGCGGCCCGGGGAGGTGACGGCCTTCGCCGTGTCGATCGAGCCGGCGGCCGGATCGCCGGCGCCGACCGGACCGATCGTGCTGGTCGGGACGATTGCCGGCTGACTACCGGCGGTGAAGCGCCTGGCTCGCACGTCCGAGGCGGCTGAGCACGGCGCCGAGCTCGCCCGTCTCGACGGGGACGCCGTCGCGGAACGCCACCACCTCCCGCGCAGTCGCCGGGAGGCGCGGACCGGGCAGCAGGATGCCGACCAGGTTGAGCGGGTCGGCGGCCGCGACGATGACCACCTCGCCAGGCTCGTGGCGCCGGCGGACCGCACGCAGCGTCTCGACCGCCTCTGGCAGCGCGAACTGCTCGCCGACGAGGCCGGCGACGAAGCGGCCGCCCCGCACCTCCCCGCGCGCCTCGAGCGTGCGGAGCGCGCCGAGCAGTGCGCGCCACGACGAGACCCGCGCCTCGCGCGCCGTGAGCTCGCGCGTCACCACGCCGTAGCGACGGAGGAGCTGGCGCGCGAGGCGCATCGGCCCGGCGTCGCCCGCCGCCTCCTCCGCCGCGCTCCGGAGCAGCGACCACCGCCCCGCGGCCACGAGCCGGCCCCGACCGGCGCCGACCGCCGCGAGCCGCCGCCGTCGCCGCCGCTCCGGGCCCTCGAGGAGGGTGCGGAGCGCCGCCATGCCGTCGCCCGTGACCAGGCCTCTCGCGACGAGCCTCCATAGCGCCTCCTCGGCCTGGCCGGGCAGGAGTCCCGTCCCACGGGCGATGTCGCCGACGAAGCAGGCGCCGCGCCGCTCGAGGAAGTCGAGCACCGCCTGCGCGCTGGCCGGCATCACGCCCGTGCCTCCCGGCCGGGTGGGCGCGAGGAGCCAGCCGAGGTCCTCGCGGAGCACGAGGGCCAGGGGCAGCGCGCGCGTGGGCGCCGGACCGCGGCGCGCGGGCGCGACGTCGTCGTCGGGGGCCCCCGCCCGCAGCCGCCCCCATACCACCGCGCCGGCCAGGCAGAGGTGCTCCAGGTCCGCCGGGTCGTAGCGCGCGACGCGCGCCGGCAGCACGTGAGTCTCCCAGGCGCGCGCCGCAAGCTCGACCCCCTGGAGCTGCCCGATGATCTCGAGGAGGCCGGGCCGGCCGTGCAGCTGCGTCCCCGCCTCGACGTGCTGCCAGCGGAAGAGGAAGCGCATGAGATCGGCGGTCGAGACGGGCTCGATCTCGCGCCGGAGGCGGGCGAGCGTCAGCCGGTGGATGCGGGCGAGGAGGCCCCGCTCGCACCACTCCTCGACCGTCGCCCCGGGCGTGAAGCGGCCGCGCAGCGCCACGCCCGTTCGCTCGAGCGCGGCGAGCCCGACGGCGACGGCGGCCGGCGCCAGGCCGGTGCGCGCGGCGAGCCCGTCGGCCGTGATCGGGCCCGTACACTCGAGCCAGCCGCCGGCGACCGCCCGGCGCGCGTCCTCCTCGGTGGGCTCCTCGCCGCGCGGCGCCGCAACTTCCACCGGCTCCGGCTCGAACTGCGCCGCGGGGACGAGGCGCCGGACGAGCGCGACGCGCTCGGCCGCGACCAGCGCTCGCCACGCGCCATCTGACGCCCACGTCGCCCGCCGGGCAGCGACCAGCTCCGCCGCCGGCGCCGTCCACCCGGCGGCTTCGACCTCGGGCCACGGCGCGAGGACGAGCGAGGACAGCGTGTCGTGGAGCTCGTCGGCATCGCGGACGTCGGGCCAGGCCTCGGCGCGCACCGCGGCGATCGCAGCGGCGTCGAGCGCGCCGAGACCGCCGGCGAGGTCCGGATCCGTCCGCCTGAGCGCCACGGCGCGCGCTCGCCGTTCCTCGAGCGGCGCGTCGTCGAGATAGGTGTAGGGGTTGGAGTGCAGGATCTCGTGCGACAGGACGGACGGCGCCGGCGTGTCGATGACGCGGGTCTCGATCGCGCCGCGCTCGATGTCCGCCAGGATGCCGTCCAGGCCCTCCGTGTCCATCGCCTCGTGCAGACAGTTGTCGATCGTCTCGCGCACGAGCGGATGGTCCGGGATCACGATCGGGCCGGTCACGTTGTCGGCGCACGCCACCTGCGCCGGGAAGACCGCGGCGAGCAGGTCGTCGGCGCGCATGCGCTGGAGCGGCATGGGCACCCGGCGCCCACCCTGGAAGCGCAGGAGGGCCAGCGCACGGGTCGCGTTCCACCGCCAGCGGTTGGCGAACATGGGCGCGGCGAGCGCGGCCTGGATCAGGTCCTCGACGAGCCGCTCGCGGCGGACCATGTCGAACACGCCGTCGAGCGGGAAGCTGTGCTGCGGGCCGAGAGAGAGGACGAAGCCGTCGTCGGTGGCCGCGGCCTGCAGCTCGAAGTCGAACGTCACGCAGAAGCGCTTGCGCAGGGCGTATCCCCAGGCGCGGTTCACGCGCCCGCCGAAGGGCGCGTGCACGACGAGCTGCATCCCCCCGGCCTCGTCGAAGAAGCGTTCGGCGACGACGCAGCGGTCCGTGGGCAGCGCGCCGAGGACCGCCTGCCCCTCGGCGAGGTAACCGACGATCTGCTCGGCGCCGTCGGGCGTGAGCCCGCACTCGGCGGTGAGCCACTCGACGGCCGCGCGCCGATCGCCGAGCCGCGCGCCCACTTCATCGCGCAGCGCTGAGACCGCCGCCGACAGCTCCCGCGTGCGCGCCGGCGCCTCGCCCAGCCAGAAGGGAATCGTCGGCGGCGCGCCGCCGGCGTCCTCGACGCGCATCCGCCCCGCCTCCACGCGCCGGATGCGCCACGAACGGTTGCCGAGGAGGAAGATGTCGCCCGCCATGCTCTCGACGGCGAAGTCCTCGTTAACCCGCCCGACGGTCAGCCCCGCGGGCTCCTCGACGACGTCGTAGTCGGCCGTGTCGGGGATCGCGCCGCCGCTGGTGATCGCGGCGAGCCGCGTGCCGCGCCGCGGGCGCAGCCGGCCGTGCACGCGGTCGAGATGGACGAGGGCCCCGCGCCGGCCGCGGCGGGTGGCGACCCCGTCGGCCAGCATGTCGATCACGGCGTCGAAGTCGTCGCGCGCGAGCCGGCGGAAGGAATGCGCGCGCCGCACGAGCGCCCACAGCTCCTCGACGCCGATCTCCCCCGTCGCGACGGTGGCGGCGCACTGCTGGGCCAGGATGTCGAGCGGGTTCTCGGGCACGCGGAGGCGGTCGAGCTCCCCGGCACGCACGGCGCGCACCGCGGCGGCCGCCTGCAGCACGTCGTCACGCGTCAGCGGGAAGAGGATGCCGCGCGACACGGCGCCCCGCGCGTGCCCCGACCGGCCGATGCGCTGGATGAGCGTGGCGAGCGCGCGCGGTGCGCCGACGTGGCAGACGAGGTCGACGCTCCCGACGTCGATCCCGAGCTCGAGGGACGCGGTGGCGACGACGACGGGCACGGCGCCCGACTTGAGCCGCTCCTCGGCGTCGAGCCGGAGGCGCCGCGCCATGCTGCCGTGATGCGCCGCGACGCGTCCGTGGCCGAGCCGCTCCTCGAGCTGGTGCGCGACCCGCTCGACCAGCCGGCGGGTGTTGACGAAGACGATCGTCGTCCGCTCGGCCCGGGCGTGGGCCGCGATGCGGTCGTACACCTCGGCCCACAGCTCGTGGGTCGCGATCGGGCCGAGCTCCTGGTCGGCCACCTCGATCGCGAGCTCGAGGTCGCGACGGTGCCCGACGTCGATGATGCGGCACGGGGGCGACTCGCCGCCGGCAGCCGTCCCGACCAGCAGGCGCGCCACCTCCTCGATCGGCCGCTGCGTGGCCGAGAGGCCGATGCGCTGGAGCCGGCGGCCGGCGAGCGCGTCGAGCCGCTCGAGCGAGAGCGCGAGGTGCGCGCCCCGCTTGTCGGCGGCGACGGCATGGATCTCGTCGACGATCACGGTCCGCGCGCCGGCGAGGAAGCGGCGGCTGCCCTCGGCCGTGAGCAGGATGTAGAGCGACTCGGGCGTGGTCACGAGGATGTGGGGCGGACGGCGCGCCATCGCCTGGCGGGCGCCCGGCGGCGTATCGCCCGAGCGGACGAGGACACGGACCTCGGGGAGCGGCGTGCCGCGCGCCGCCGCCCGGGCACCGAGCTCGGCGAGCGGCGCGGCCAGGTTCTTCTGGATGTCGTTGCCGAGCGCCTTGAGCGGCGAGACGTAGACGACGTCCGTCCGGTCCTCCAGGAGGCCGCGCTCCGCCAGCCCGAGGAGGCGGTCGATCGACCAGAGGAAGGCGGCGAGCGTCTTGCCCGAGCCGGTCGGTGCCGCGAGCAGCGTGTCGGCCCCGGCCGCGATGGCGGGCCAGCCGGCGGCCTGGATGGGCGTCGGCTCGCCGAAGCGATCCCGGAACCAGTCCGCGACCAGAGACGAGAAATCGGTCACCAGCCCCCCCCGCCGACTGCTATCACCGGCCACGCCGGGGCGCCACGGCGTGTCGCATCTTCCCTCGCGCGCCGGGGCGCCCAGCGGTTATATATAAGGTCCGTGCCGGCTCGCCCCGCCTCGAGACGCAGCGCCCGGCGCGCCGCCGCGCGCGCCGCCGAGCGTGCGGCCCGCGCCCGGCCCGCCGGCCCGAGGGCTCGCGCCGCGACCCGCATCCGCTGGTTGCCGCTCGGCTCCGCCGTCCTCTGGTGGGCGGCTCTCGCGGTGCTCCTCGGCTTCACGGCCGTCAACCTCGGAGGGAAGATCACCTGGTACCTCGCCGTCGACCAGTTCGGCTACCTGACCTTCGCCCACGACCTCCTGCACGGGCACGTC
Source organism: Deltaproteobacteria bacterium (assembly GCA_005888095.1). Lineage (GTDB taxonomy): Bacteria > Desulfobacterota > Binatia > DP-6 > DP-6 > DP-3. Next base: position 97,804 of record VBKF01000093.1, read on the forward strand.
TTCCATCACTGGCCCCCGCTCGACGCGCTGGTGGGCCGGGTGCCGCCGCGGGTCGACATCCTCGCGCAGAGCTACGTCGCCGTCGGCAACCGCGCCTACTGCCGGTACTCGCCGGGCTTCCCGATCCTGCTCGCAGCGTGGCTCCGCCTCTTCGGCGACGACGGCGCGCACTACCTGAACCCGAGCATCTTCGTCGCGCTGCTGGTGCTCCTCCTCGCCTTCGCGCGCCGCATCTTCCGCTCGCGCTGGCGGGCGCTCGCGGCGGTCGCGCTGGTCACGCTCTTCCCGACCTACATCCACCTCTGGGCGATCACGCCGACCCGCGACCTGTCGGCCCACCTCGCCGCCTTCCTCGGGCTGTACCTGCTGCTGCCCGGCGGGCGGCACCGCACGGCAGCGGGCGCCGCGCTCGGCTTCGCCGTCACCATCCGTCCCGATGCCGTGCTCTACCTCGTGCCGGGCGGCTTCGTCCTCGGGCTCGAGTGGCTGCGGGCGGGGGCCCGCTGGCGGCGCGCCGCTTCCACCGTCGGCGCCGCCGCCCTCGGCATGCTCCTCGGCCTCGCTCCGCTCCTCGCCTACAACTGGATGACGTCGGGCAACCCGCTCCGACCGACGCAGGCGATGGAGGTGGAGCGTTTCTTCGAGAAGCCGGGCGCGGCGGCGCCGGCCCCGCCGCCGGCCCCGCCGACGGCCGGTGGCCCGCGGGTCGGCTATCCGCCGCCCGGCTGGCACGGCGGCACGGTCGAGGCGGTGCAGGGAGGCGGGCTCCGCCTCTCCAACCTCCCGAGCACGCTGCCCGGCAACGTGGGGCTCTTGCGGAGCGCGTACGGCGACCTGATGCTCGCGGTCGCGATCTGGGGCGTCCTGGTCGCGCTCGTCCAGCGGCGCGCGCTCTTCGTCGTGGCGGTCCCATACGTGCTCGTGGGACTCTTCTTCTTCAGCTGCTGGTCGCGGCCGGACGGACGCTACCTCTCGGGCGTGTTCTGCATGCTCCCGATGCTGATCGTCGAGGGGACGCTCGGCACGCTCGACCTCGTGCGCCGTCTCGCACGCCGGCGTCTCGTGGCGGGCGCGCGCGGGCTCGCCTTCGGCGGCGCCTGTCTCCTCCTCCTCGGCGCCGTGCTGATCCGCGTGCCCGGTGTCCAGGCGGCGCTCCCCACGCTCGCCTGGCTCATCCCGAGCGTCACCGCCGCGGCGCTCTTCGCCGCCGCGGTGCGGCCCGACCGCCGGGTCGCGGCCGTGGCGGCCCCCGTGCTCGCGGCGGCGCTCACCGTCGTCGCCGTCTCGCGAGCGCAGGCGAGCCTGCGCATACGCGGCGGCTTCCAGCGACCGGAGATGCTGCGCGCCCGCGCCACGTTCGCACGTGCCGTCGAGCCCGGGGCGGTGGTCATCACGACCGAGGACGTCGGCCGTCCCGCCGAGAACATCGAGTACTACAGCGGGATCGCCTGGGCCCTGTACTTCACCGACCTGACCCGCTGGGGCGTCGGGGTGAGGGAGGCGGCGGAGCGCTTCGCGCGCGCGCGCATGAAGCCGTACCTCCTGATCCCGCCGACGCAGCCCGACCGGGCGCGGATGCTCGAGGACCTCGGACACGCGTTCCTCGTCGAGCGCGTGGCCGACATTCCTCCCGGCCAGGCGATGGACTACTTCGTCGCGGCGCCGTTCCACCGCGGCGTGCGCATGGAGCTCTACCGGCTCACCCTGCGCGAGTGAGCGCGCAATTGACTGCGGCGGGGAGGGGCACTAGAGAGCTGCCGATGACCTTCCTGCGCCATTTCACTCCGCTCATCCTGCTGCTCGCCGCGGCCTGCGGCCGAGGCGGTGCAGGTGGCGGCGGCGGTCCGGCGGCGAACGATGCGGCGGTCTCCCAGCGCGTCGTCGACTACTTCCAGAAGACGGTCACGACGCCCGGCCTCACCTTCAAGGTGACGAAGGTGGAGGACTCGGAGATTCCGGACTGGCGGAAGGGCAACCTCGAGGTCTCCCTCGGGCAGCAGACCCAGAACGTCGCCTTCTACGTGAGCCGCGACGGCCGCTATCTCTTCCGCGGCGACGCGGTGGACCTGACCGTCGACCCGCTGAAGCTGGTGCGCGACAAGATCAAGCTCGACGGCGAGCCGTCGCGCGGTCCGGCGGACGCGAAGGTGACGATCGTCGAGTACTCGGACTTCCAGTGTCCGTTCTGCAGCCGCGTCTACACCACGGTCGAGTCGCAGGTGCTCAAGGAATACGGCGACAAGGTTCGCTTCGTTTTCAAGAATTACCCGCTCACCTCCATCCATTCCTGGGCCGAGGATGCCGCCGTCGCCTCCGAATGCGGCTTCCAGCAGGGCAACGACCAGTTCTGGACGATGTACAACGGCCTCTTCTCGAAGCAGGGCGAGATCAACAAGGACAACCTGGCCGGCAAGGCGGCGGAGATCGCGGAGGCCGGCGGCCTCGACGTCGCGAAGTTCAAGGAGTGCCTCGAGGGCAAGAAATCGCTCGACGCCGTCAAGGCCGACGAGAGCGAAGCGACGGCCCTCGGCGTCAACTCGACGCCGACGTTCTTCGTGAACGGCCGGCGCCTGAGTGGCGCGCAGACCTACGAGGGTTTCAAGCAGCTGATCGATCAGGAGCTCGGCGCCAAGGGATAGCTGCACCGCGTCGTAGGCGCGATTCTTTGCTGCTCAGCTCTATGCAGGCGTCCGGTCCGCGGCCGTATTGACGCCTGAAACGCATACCTGCTAACGCGGGCTCGGCTCGAAGCCAGGGCCCACAAGGGGAAAATGCATGCGTGAGACCAAAGACCGCGGGTGCCGTCTCGCCCTGCTCTTGGCGGCGACCCTGGTCTCCGGCCTCGCCGCGCGAGCCTTTGCGGGGATGATCGAAGGCGACGGCAAGGGAAAGGCGGCCAACAACTGCCTCGTGGAGCTCAGCGTCCAGGTGAGCCCGCTGCCGGCCGGTCCGAAGATGACCTGCAACGACTGCGACGCGGGCTGCGACCTCGATCAGACACCCGATGGCGTGTGCACCCTCCAGGTGGCGCTCTGCGTCAACCAGACGAACGACTCCGGCTGTACGCCGGTGGAGTTGAAGAAGGCGATCGGCAAGGTGATGGGCGTGAAGGGCCTGAAGATGCTGCCCGCCCCATCCTCGCTGGCCGGCGACCCCTCCTGTGGAGCCTTCGCAAGCAACTTCCAGCTGAAGCTGGGCGGAAAGAAAAAGAACAGGCCCAAGACGGCCGTCGTCGTGCTCACAGGCATTTCGACCGGCAAGCGCAGGGCCCGGCGCGTCGACACAGACCATTTCGTCCTCACCTGCAAGCCCCATCCAGCCGGAACGGACTGCCCGCTCCCTCCGACCGTCACGACCACCACGATACCGGTCGTCTGCGGCGACGGGACCAGGGAGGGCGACGAGGAGTGCGACGACGGCAACCTCGTCGACGGGGACGGCTGCGACTCCAACTGCACGAGGACCCGCTGCGGCAACGGGATCAAGACGGGGACCGAGGCCTGTGACCCGCCGTGCGGGTCGGGCTGTCCCCAGGGTCAGGTGTGCACGAACAGCTGCACCTGCGAGACGACCACGGCCTGCGCGTGCG